>CAKZJN010000363.1 GCA_936943465.1 uncultured Rhodoferax sp. | reverse complement strand
GCACCTTCTTCGTAGCCGAACAGTTCAGACTCGATCAGGGTCTCGGGGATGGAGGCGCAGTTGACCGACACAAAATTGTGGCGTGCCCGCGGAGAATCATTGTGAATAGCCTGCGCCAGCAAATCTTTGCCGGTGCCGGTTTCGCCCAAAATCATGACCGGAATATCGCGGCCCCGGATCTTGTAGAGCTTCTGAATGACGGCGGCGACCTGTGGGTCTCCGGTGTCCAGATAGCGCAGGCTAGACAGCGACTCCTTGCGCTCCGCTGCCTTGTCGGCGGATTCCGCTACCGGCGAAGCCGGCACGGCTGGAACCTCGGGCGCGCTCTTGGGCTGCCCGAAATCCATGACATCAAAGGTACGCCGTGCCTTTTGTTCGCTCAGGCAGCACACCGTCACCCCGTTGTGCAGGCACAGCGTGACCGGGTGATGCCCGGCGGCGCGCACGCGATCCAGGAACTGCGAAATCGACAGCCCGAACAGTGACGAGAACGTGTGGGCCCCCAGCGCGTTGCTGGACAAGCCCAGTTGAAACTGGGCACTGCGGTTGGCGGTAACAAACCGGCCTTCCGGGGTGAGCACCACGATGCCTTCCATCAGGGTGCCCAAAAACTCGGCCCGGGAGTGGAAGCGCACGATGACTTCTTTGGGGAACACCGCCGCGAACATATGGTTTTCGATCATCTGCGCCGACATGCGGGCCAGCGCCATGGTGTGTTGGTGGTAGCTGCGGTGGTCGCCGGTGACATCCAGTGCGCCAATCACTTTGCCATAGGGGTCAAAGATGGGGGTGCAGGAACAGGTCAAGAAGCGATTGGCTTGCAGGTAATGCTGGGAGCCGTGAACTACCACCGGGTGTTCTTCGGCCAGAGCGGTGCCAATGGCGTTGGTGCCCTTGCTTTTCTCGGACCAATCCACGCCAGGGGCCAGCGCGACGCGGGAAGCCTTTTCCAGAAAATCGGCATCGCCCAGCGAGTGCAACACCATGCCGCTGCGGGCGGTTAGCAGCACCATGCTCTGGGTATTGGCGATTTGGTGGTACAGCGTTTCCATAATGGGTGCTGCATGCTGGTACAAAAAGCGGTTGGCTTCCAGCGCCTCATTCATCTGACCGCGCGCAGCAGCAGAAAAATCGGGCTGGTCAATTTCACTGAGCCCAAACCCGGTCGATCGACGGTGGGACGTGTCGATCAAGCTGGCATGCTCAGGGCTATCCAGAGGTGGGCAGTCCAACGGGGCAAACGGTTTCTGGCCACCGGTTGCAAGGCGGTCGAGGTTCATGGTGTCTCCGGCAATCACTTCTGGCCATCCCATGGCGTCCCCCTCAAGGTGGCTCACGTCACCCGATTTGTCCGCGTTTGGGAATAGACCGATGTAATTTTTAGTTTCGAAAATCTTCTGCATTAATTGTGCTCCGTTTTGCAACATCGTTCAATCCGGCGCAATTTGCAGGCCAGCCGCGCGGCGCGGGTTGCGTCAATTTGTCACACAAGTCGGGTTCGGGGACGCTTTTTACTGGCGCGATATTTGCAGAAAGTCTGGCATCCACAACACTTCGCACGAGGCAGACTTCCCATGAAAAACATTCTTCGCAAACACCGCGCCCTGATTGCCGCAACCTTGGCGGGTTGCCTGAGCCTGGGTTCCGTAGGCGCTTGGGCCCACGGTGACGTGGTTCCCCAGTCGGTAGATACCTCCACCCTGCCGCAACTTGGCCCCAAGTGGCTGGAAGACAATCCCTACCGAACCGGTGAAGGGCATAAGGAAGCGCTGCGCATTGGCACCTCGGCCTACAACCAGAACTGTGCCCGTTGCCACGGTCTGGAAGCCATTTCCGGCGGCATCTCTCCAGATTTGCGCAAATTGGACAGTGATTGCATGGGCCTGGCCGACAAGTCCAAGAAGGACGCCTGCTTTCAGGAAATCAGCGACTATTTCATCTCCACCGTGCGCCGTGGCCGTGCACGCGACGGCCGCGTCTACATGCCTCCGTTTGAAGGTATCCTGACGCAGGAAGCGCTCTGGGCTATCAAAACGTACCTGGAAACCCGTCGCGAACCCTGAGCGGTTTGGGCCACCGTTGACCGATAAAAAATTGGAGACTTGATGAACATTCGTTTGAGCCGATCTGTTGCTGGCGCCTTGTCGCGCCGGTCTATCTTGTTGGGTGCACTGCCCCTGGCGTTGGGCCTGGGCGGTATCGCCCACGCGCAGGAAAAAACTGCGGTGGAAAAAATTCGCGCCAACGGCGTCCTGAAAGTCGCGCTCTATAAGGAAAACGAGCCGTACTCCGATGGCAACATGGCCCGCATGACCGGACTGGATGTGAGTCTGGCCGAGGCGCTGGCCAAGCAATTGCAACTCGGCGTCTCGTTCCTCCCGTTTGATGCGGGCGAGAACATGGCGGACGATTTGCGCAACATGGTCTGGAAGGGCCATTACTTGGGCTACGGTCCGGCCGATGTCATGCTGCATGTCCCGGTGGACAAGTACTTCATGAGCGAAAACCGCCAGGCCTTTATCTTTGCGCCGTA
>CAKZJN010000362.1 GCA_936943465.1 uncultured Rhodoferax sp. | reverse complement strand
CGAATCACCCACTCGCCAATCGGCAGGATCAGCCCGCTGCTCTCAGCGACCGGAATGAACTCGGCCGGCGACACGGTGCCCAGTTCCGGGTGCTGCCAGCGCAGCAAGGCCTCGGCGCCGACAACCTGCCCGGTCTCCAGCGATATCTGCGGCTGGTAGTGCAGATAAAGCTGGTTGCGCTCCAAGGCGCGGCGCAAAGCGTTGCCCAGCAGCAGCGTGCGGTCAGAGTTGTCCTGAATATCGGCCGTAAAGAAACGAAAGCTGTTGCGCCCGTCCGCCTTCGCCCGGTACATGGCCGCGTCGGCGCATCGGCTCAACGCATCCAGTTCCAAGCCATCCTGTGGAAACATGGCAATGCCAATGGAGGGCGTAACGGTGAGCTCATGCCGGTCAATCTGGAACGGCACCAGAGCCGTCTGAATCAGCTTTTCAGCCACCAGTGCGGCGCCCTCGGCATCGGTGTCCGGCAGCATCAAAATGAACTCGTCTCCGCCCAGGCGGGACACCGTGTCTTGCTCCCGCACCACGGCGGTCAGGCGCCCGGCCAGCTCAATCAGCACGGCATCCCCCACCCGATGCCCAAGCGAGTCGTTCACGTTCTTGAAGTGATCCAGGTCCAAAAACATCAGGGCCACCGTCTGGTGATTGCGCTGCGCCGTACGCAGTGCCACCTGGCAACGGTCGGTGAGCAAGGCACGGTTCGGCAGCCCGGTCAGCGAATCAAAGTGGGCCAACCGCTGGATGCGCGCCTCCGCCTCCTGCTGGGCAGCGGCCTGCTTTTGCAGCTCCAGCACGGTTTGTTGCAACTCCTGGGTGCGCCACTCAACCAGATTTTCCAGTTGCGCTTTGGCCTGGTGCAGCTCAGCCTCGGCCTGTTTGCGCGCGGTGATGTCCACCGTAATCCAGATGGAGCCCTGGCGCATGTCATTCGGGTCGATGGCTTTGGCGCGCACCTCGCAATAGATCGGCGAGCCGTCCTTCTTGCGCAACAGCATCTCGCCTTCAAACGCCTCGCCACGGGCAAAGGGCGCGTAGCAGCGCTCACCCGCAGCCAGCCAGTCTGCATCGCTCAGGTACCACTGGCGTGTCGATTGGTTGGAAAGCTCGCCGGATTCGTAACCCAACAGTGCCTCAAAGCCCTGGTTGCAGCGGGTGACGATGCGGTTGTGCAGAAAAACAATGCCAACGATGGCGTTTTCCAGAATCAGGCTTTGTTCATGCAGCAAGGCCTGCAACTGCGTCTGGGCCAGCTTCTGGTCGCTGATGTCATCAATGATCCAAATGGAGCCTTCTTCGGTGGCATTCGGATTGACCAGTTTTCCGGTCAGGTGGGTCCAGAACAACTGGCCGTCCCGGCGGCGCATCAGTTTTTCGGTCTTGTAGGGTTCGCCGCGGGCCATGACCGGGTAGGCCTTTTCGCCAAGGTCTCGGAACGATGGCTCGTCGGGGTAGAGCGACAGGCTGGTGTGGCCCAGAATATCTTCGGAATCAGCGAACCCATAGATCTGGGCAAACCGCTGGTTGCAGCGGATGATGGTGCGCTGCTTGATGAAGGCAATGCCTACGCCAGCGCTGTCCAGCACCACCTGGTGTTCGCGCAGAGCCAGACGCAATTGCGCCAGGACATCCTGTGGCATCCGCCTCTCCTAGTTTGATTTTTTTGTTGCCGCCTGCAGCGCCATTATCCATCCCAAAAAGGCACCAAATTGGATCACGGACGCTTGATTTAAGTATCGAAGCCCATGCTGAAAGCCCGCTTCAAAGCACCTCGCGCAGGGCAATCGAGGGCCATCGGGCATGGCCCCACAGTTTTTGGGTGGCTTGGTTGCGGGGCAATAGCAGCGCATCCATCAGGGGCTCCAGCGTCACCACTTCGGGTTGGGCCAGCAGCACATAGCGCGCCGAAGCGCCATAAACATCGGCCTCGTTGAGTTGCCCCACCCAGTCCAGCGCTGTGAGGGTTTCCATCACCGGTTCGATGCGCTGCGAATCGGCGGCCAATGCCTGGCACAGTTGCGTCAGCGTTCTGCCTTTGTCGGGTGAGGCGGCAGCCCGATCCAGTTCGCCCAGCACTTCCAGTGCCAACTGAAACTGCCAGCCCACACCACTGCGCTTGCGCGGAATTCCGGCCAGCAGGCTGGGCACATAGGCGGTCAGGGTGGCACCCAGCAACACAATGACCCAGGCCATATAAATCCAGACCAGCAGAATCGGCACCGTGGCAAAGGCACCGTACACCGCCGAGTAGGTCGGCACCTTGCTCAGGTAAAGGGCCAGCAATTTCTTGGCAACCTCCATGCAGGCCGACACAAACAGCCCCCCCATCCAGGCATGACCCCAACGCACAAATGTGTTGGGCACATAGTGAAACATGGCCGCCATGCCACCCGCCACCAGCAAGAACTGCAGCACGTCCAACAGAAAGCTCACGCCTCCCGGCAGCGCCACCACCATGCCGCGCGAGGCGGACAAGGCGTAGGAGGTCATGCTCAGACTGGCCCCCAGGACCACGGGGCCCAGCGTCATGGCCGCCCAGTAAATCAGCACCCGCTGACCAAACGGCCGCTTGGTTCGCACCCGCCAAATGCTGTTGAGCGTGCGGTCAATCGTGAACACCAGAGCCAGGGCACTGGCGGCCAACGCGGCCAGACCGGCGAAGCCCAGTTTTTGTGCTTTTCCGGCAAACTGGTTCAGATAACCCAGCACCTGGCGCGCAATGTTGTCGGGCACCAGGCTTTCCACCAGCCACTTCTGCAACACATCCTGAAACTTGGCAAACATCGGGAAGGCAGTCAGCATCGCCAGCGCCACGGTAATCATGGGAACCAGCGCAATGGTGGTGGTAAAGGTCAGGCTGCTGGCGGTCAGGCCCAGGCGGTCCTCGCGAAAGCGCTCGCGCAAGGTGTGGGCGGCATCGCGCCAGCGCAGGCTAGCCAGTTCGTTAAGCCAAAGTTGAAAACGTTCGGTCGATCGCATCCCGCTATGATGCCACCGCTATGTTTATTGCCCCTTCCGCCCCCGCCGCCACACCTGCCACCAGCACCTCCGTTCACCTCAGCCGCTGGCTTGCGGTGGGCAGCCTGATTGGGCTGATTGTGCTCGGGCTGGCCTGGGAGTTGTGGCTGAGTCCACTGCGCCCGGGCGGCAGTTGGTTGGCGCTCAAGGTGCTTCCGCTGTGCATTCCGGTGGCCGGTCTGCTGAAAAATCGCATGTACACCTACCGCTGGGTTAGCCTGGTGGTGTGGCTCTACTTTATTGAAGGCGTGGTGCGCGGCTGGGGCGACAAGCCGCCGGGCAACTGGCTGGGCATGCTGGAAGTGGCGCTGTGCCTGGTGTTGTTTGTGGCCTGCACGCTGCATGTGCGCCTACGCCAGCGCAACGCCCGCCTGGCCGCCGCCCAACCCGAGAATGGACAAGCCGCATGACTGCCGATAACCAAGCCGCCTTTGTACAGACCCTTCGCGACGCCGTAGGTGCCAGACATGTGCTGACCGAGGGCGACCTGAGCGCCTGGGAAGTGGATTGGCGCAAGCGTGCCTTTGGCAAGGCGCTGGCGGTCGTTCGCCCCGGCAGCACCGAAGAAGTGGCCGCCGTGGTGCGGGCCTGTGCGGCAGCCCGCGTCAGCCTGGTGCCGCAAGG
>CAKZJN010000361.1 GCA_936943465.1 uncultured Rhodoferax sp. | reverse complement strand
CCACACGGACACGGCGCGGATGCGGCCAGTGTCTTCATGCCTTGGCGGCGCGCTTGGCCTTTTGTTGCTCCAGCGTTTCGGTGGGGGCGCCTTGCTTGACCCACTCGGCATAGCCGCCATCGATATGCGCCACGTTGGTCATGCCCATGTCCTGCAGGGTTTTGGTTGCCAGCGCGCTGCGCCAGCCGGCGCCGCAGAACAGGATGAACTCTTTGCTCTCGTCGGCAAAAATCTTCTTGTGGTACGGCGACTCGGGGTCCACCCAGAATTCGAGCATGCAGCGCGGTGCGTGGTACGCGCCGACCACGGTGCCGTCGGTCAGTTCACGTACGTCGCGGATGTCCACGATTTGCACATGGGCGTCGCCCATGCGGGCTTGCACGTCGGCGACTGAATAGGTTTTAACCTGCGCCATGGCCTCGTCGACGAGGGCGCGGAATCCTTTGGTAATGGGCATGAGAGTTTCCTTGTGTTGTGGGGTTTAAGCGTTGTGAACCATGTCGCCGGTCTGGCTGGCGGCCCCCGCGCGCACCAGATCTTGCAACAGCGCATCGAACGCCTCGGCAGCGCTGGCCTGCGGGAAGCAACTCCGCGCGAGGGACATGCAATAGGGGGTGGCTTCCATCCAGGCTTGCAGGTCGGCGCGCGTAATCTGCTGGAACTCCAGCAGCTTGTACTTGAGCAGCACCTTGGCCGCGTGCAACAGATGCTTTTCGGGGCTGCGCACAAAGCCTTCCAGCCGCTGCCGCGCGCGGGCCAGCGCTTCGGTAACGTCGGCAAACAGCGCGCCGTGGCCGGGAATCACCAGCGCGGGTCGCAGGCGCTCGATCAAGTCCAGCGTGGCGGCCACTTCGTCAAAGGCATGCACCCCGTCGAGCTCTGGAAACACCACGCCAAAGCCGCGCTCCCACAGGGCATCAGCCGACACCAGAACCCGCCGCTCCGGCTGAAACAGAACGACCGAATGCGTGTCGTGCCCCGGCGCGGCATGCACCTGCCATCGGCTGTCGCCCCACTGCATTTCTGCGCCCGGTTGCAGAGCCGCAGCAAAGGTGAAGCGCGGGCAGTTCTGCCCGGTGGGGATATAGCCCAGCGTCTGCGCATCCCACGCTTGCACCGCTTTCGCATGACCCGGGGGAATCAGGGTTTGCAGCGCCGGGTAGCGCGCCTGCAGGGCGGCATTGCCACCGCAGTGGTCGCTGTGTAAATGCGTGTTGATGAGTGTGTCGAGCGGCCGCCCCTGCAGTGCCGCCTCCACCAGCGACAGCGTTTGCTCCGCATGCGTGCAGTAACCGCTGTCGATCAGGGCCGTACCGGATTCGCCGGTGATGAGTATGTTGTTGCTGGACAGCCAACCACGCTCAAAGACGTGGATGCCGTGCAGCAATGCGCGAACGTCCATGGTCCCCGGACTCACGCCAGTGCGCGCTGGATGATGATCTTCTGCACGTCGGAGGTGCCTTCGTAAATCTGGCACACCCGCACGTCGCGGTAGATGCGTTCCACCGGGAAGTCGCTCACATAGCCGTAGCCGCCCAGCGTCTGGATGGCAGCGCTGCACACGCGCTCGGCCATCTCGCTGGCAAACAGCTTGGCCATCGCGGCCTCTTTCAGGCAGGGTCGGCCGGCATCGCGCAAGCTCGCAGCGTGCCAGATGAGTTGGCGTGCCGCCTCAATTTGCGTGGCGCATTCGGCCAGGCGGAAGCCCACCGCCTGGTGGTTGAAGATGGGTGCGCCAAAGCTCTGGCGGTCTTTGGCATAAGCGACCGCCGCTTCCAGCGCGCTGCGTGCCATGCCCACGCTTTGCGCGCCAATGCCAATGCGCCCGCCTTCCAGACCGCCCAGCGCGATGCCGTAGCCCTCGCCCTCTTTGCCGATCAGGTTTTCGACGGGAATGCGGCAGTTGTCAAAGTTGATTTGCGCGGTGTCACTGCTGTGCTGGCCGAGCTTGTCTTCCAGACGCGCCACCACGTAGCCCGGCGCCTTGGTCGGCACGATGAAGGCGCTCATGCCCTTCTTGCCGGCGCCCTTGTCGGTCACCGCAATCACGATGGCCACGTCACCATTCTTGCCGCTGGTAATGAACTGCTTGACGCCGTTGATCACGTAGCTGTCGCCGTCCTTCACGGCCGTGGTGCGCAGGCTGGACGCATCGCTGCCCACATGCGGCTCGGTCAGGCAGAAGGCACCCAGCAGTTCGCCGCGCGCCAGCGGTTCCAGCCATTGCTTCTTTTGCGCGGCGTTGCCGTAGCGCATGAGGATGGCATTCACCGGGCAGTTGGTCACGCTGATCACCGTACTGGTGCCGCCATCGCCCGCGGCAATTTCTTCCAGCACCAGCGCCAGCGTCAGATAGTCCAGCCCCGCGCCTCCCAGCTCTTCGGGCACGCAAATGCCATAGGCACCGAGCGCTGCCAGCCCCTTGTGCACTTCCTTGGGGAAGGTGTGTTCCTTGTCCCATTTGGCGGCGTTGGGCCAGAGTTCGGCTTGGGCAAAATCGCGCACCGCGTCACGAATCATTTCCTGGTCTTGCGTGAGGATCATGTTGGTCTCTTCTTTGTTAGTGTGGTGTCACCACGTCGTAAATACGGTTCCGTCCCATTGCACAAACGGCACCTGCGCCGGACGCGCCTGTTGCTTCAGTTTGTGCAGGGTGTTGCGAATGCCGGCCGCACTGTCTTCGACTGCCAGTGGTGCGGCAGCGGTGCCCATGTCAGTCTTTACCCAGCCCGGGTGAATCAGTGCGAAGCGGGCACGCGGGTAGTCTGGCTGCGCCGCCACCACCGCCATGTTGAGGGCGGCCTTGCTGGTCCGGTACAACCAGGCGTAGCTACCACTCGCCTCGCTTATGCAACCCAAATCGCTGGTGACAAAGGCGAACTGGCCATCGGCTTCCTCCACCCACGGCGCCACCTGCGGAATGGCCTGCATGGCACCCAACACATTGGTGTGCAGCATGTGGTCAAACGCCTGCTGCGTGGGGGGCGACTTTGCGCTCTCGGTGCCAAACACGCCAGCCACATAGATGGCAACGTCCAGCTTTTCGCCGTCCAACCGCCAACTCAAACCGCTGATGCTGGCGGGCTTGGTGACGTCGAGCTGAATCGTCTGGGCACCCAGGGTCTTGAGCAGGTCCAGACCAGCCTGATCGCGCGCGGTCGCAATCACGCGATCGCCCGCGTCCAGGTACTGGCGCGCCAGTTCCAGGCCTATGCCCCGGGAGGCACCGATGAGCAGAACGTTCAAAGCAGTTCCAGCGCCACGGCGGTGGCTTCACCACCGCCAATGCACAAGGT
>CAKZJN010000360.1 GCA_936943465.1 uncultured Rhodoferax sp. | reverse complement strand
GCCGCAACAGCCCCCCCCACTGCTGCCAAGGCAAACAAGCCTGCACCTAGCAATGCACTGGGTGCAAGATAGGTCAACGTGCCACCGACGTCAGCGCTCCGCAGTGCCGATAGCAAACTGGATTGATCTTGTGCCATGGACATCAGAGTTTCTGAATCGCCGTGGGCATATACCATCAGGCCATCGTCGGCAACCGCACCCGCGCTGGCCATGTCACCACTCAGGGTGGTACCTGCAACACTGTTGCCAGCCAGGCTCACACTGCACACGTTGGCGGAGGTGCAGGTAGAGTAAAAGCCCTCGAAATGAACCACACTGCCGTCGGCATAGCGCACGTGCAAAGCATCAGCATGGCGCACAGCGATGAGGTTGTCGGGGGTTTGAGCCAGGTTGCCTGATTTGCGCAATTTGTACTGTTTGCCTGCCTGCACCTGAACCACACTGAGCTCGCCTGGCTTCAACACAACAACGCCACTCTCTGTAGCCTTTTCAGTGACCACTGCGGTAAGGCCTTGCATCGACTGCTGGTAAGTGGCTGCAGCCAACTGCATATCACCAGATTGCACAGAGGCCGTCTTGCTCGTTGTCGTCATGGCTTGATCCTTTTTGTAATTGACTTGATTGCTGCAAAAACTGTTCGCTTTGCGTTTCATCTGCGCGCCGCCAGAAACCTGGATAGTTGCTTTGGCGGTGTTGCTCAGTGAACTTCGCTTGCCGGTTTGGATGTCATTGCTGCCAGCAATACCGGGCTTCACCACCTTCGTTTACGTCCTGCAGCACAGGCGTTTCTGATGTGGCGAGCGGATTTTTGCGCGAGGAGAAATCCCGCTCCTCCAGATTTGTCCAGCGTCGGACAATGTGAGCGGTCTTATGTGACTAAGGTCACCTTGCGGCTAGGACCAGGCGCGCGGTCTATGCATCCATCAAGATGATGAAGGCAGGCAGATAGAGGAAATCTGGATGAAATGTTTGATCGCAACTCTGACGCTGCTGATCAAGTCTTGATCCGTTAGAGACGAGCGTTTCAGTCCGTCTGCAGGATGAAAGTAGCGACGCGTGGCGCGCTTAGTCCGCGCCCTTGCATACGCGGCATCGCGCCTCGAAGGCGCGGTGCAAAACGCGTGAATGCGTTAGCGCAAGCTCAGGTGCTACTGCAACGCCCGCTCAAGAGCAGCGATGACTTTGGGGCTTTGTGGATCGACATTGCTTGGAAAACTGGTCACCACCTTACCGCTGCGGTCAATCAGGTACTTGTGAAAATTCCACTGCGGTACGGCACCCGTTGCGCGGTCCAAGGCTGCGTACAAGGCATTGCGGCCGGAGCCCGATACGACCGCCTTAGAAAACATGGGAAATTTCACACCGTAGGTGTTGAAACAAAAGTCTGCAATTTCCTTGGAATTACCGGGCTCCTGCTTGCCAAAGTCATTCGACGGGAATCCCAACACCACCAAGCCACGTGCCTGGTAATTGGCATACAGCGATTCCAGCCCCTGGTACTGGCTGGTGAAGCCGCAATAGCTGGCCGTGTTGACCACCATAACCACCTTGCCGGCGTATTGGCACAGGTTCTGCGGACTGTCATCTTGCAAGCGGGGAAATTGGTGCTGCAGGATAGCGGGACACACCGATGCGGCCGGGGCTGCGGTCTGTGCTGATGCCACTTGGGGCGTAGCCAGCAATGCTGCGAACGCAGCCAAATAGGTGAAGGCCATGAAACGTGAATACAGGGACATCGGGACACCTCGTGTTGCAGTTCGCGGCAGTTTACCGGCGGTGAATCCAGGGTGCGTGGTGCCGGTTCCATGCCCCTACTTGCCACGCTGGATCGCACGTCGATGGCAGCGGGTTGTCTGGTCAGGCAGCAGAAATGATGCCCTCGGGAATGTGCTTTGCGAGCGACCACGCCTGAAACCCAAACATGTTTCAACTGCACATCGCGCAAGAGCTACAAGAACTCCTCAGCCAAGTCAACCGACGAGCGCACGCCCACCGCATCGTAGTGGGCCGCCAGCCAGTCCGATGCACTGGCACGACCCCGGTCGCGCAGCATTTGAAGGAAACTCCAGTCGCTGGTGAACTTGCTGTTCACTGGCAGGTCGGCCAAAGCAATATCGGCGCGCAGGGAATGCATCAG
>CAKZJN010000359.1 GCA_936943465.1 uncultured Rhodoferax sp. | reverse complement strand
TGCGTGTCAAAGGCGCCGATCATGCCGCTCTTGAACGGCACGTCCATCACCAGTCCGGGGCGGCCCGAAAAATCGATCACCACGCGGGATAGCGCCTCGTCCAGCGGCACATAGGCGTGGCCGTAACGGCGAATGCCCTTTTTGTCGCCCACCGCCTTGTGAAAGGCCTGACCCAGCGTGATGCCCACGTCTTCCACGGTGTGGTGCCCGTCAATATGCAAATCGCCGTCGGCCTCAATATCCAGATCGATCAGCCCGTGGCGCGCAATCTGGTCCAACATGTGGTCAAAAAAGCCAATGCCGGTGGACAGGCGACTTTTGCCGGTGCCGTCCAGGTTGACCGACACGCGAATCCGGGTTTCCGCCGTGTTGCGGGTTACTTCAGCGACGCGGGGCGTCTGGGTCAACGGAACTTCGGTAAGTGGGTAGTTGGTCGTCATAGGTTTTCCTGAATTGCCGGGCGCATGGGCGTATTTTGCACTGCCCTCAGCAGGGGTACACCGTGGACAAAGCGTTCGCCAGCACCATGGGCACCGGCATATCCGCTTCGTACAGTTCTTTGTTGCGTTTTAATTCTGTCTGGTACAGACCCTCGGCCATTTCCGGCGCCAGACGCCGGCCGTTCAGGCAGATGGTGGCGGCAGCGCCGGAGCGCACCGCCTGGTCATGGGCCTCCAAAGCACCTTCCATGGCGCCGACCAGGTAGTAGCGCATGTAGTTGGCGCCTTGCTTGGCATCCGACTTCTGCAGGGCGCGCAACTCCCGTATCGACATGGCAGATGCTGACGACACCGCGATAGCAACCAGGCACGCGGCAACGCCCAGTTGCCGGATGGGGCGTCCAAAACGAAAACAGGAAATGGGCAAGCCGGTCATCGGTCGCAGCCGGGTGTTACTTCAGGCGCAACTCAGCCGCACGGGCGTGTGCCTGCAGACCTTCGCCATAGGCCAGTTCGGCCGCAATCGGCCCCAGCACCTGGGCGCCGGCTTCGCTGACCTCAATCAGGCTACTGCGCTTCTGGAAGTCGTACACCCCCAGCGGGCTCGAAAAGCGCGCGGTGCCGCTGGTTGGCAGCACATGGTTGGGGCCGGCGCAGTAGTCGCCCAGTGATTCACTGGTGAAGGCGCCCAGAAAAATGGCACCGGCGTGGCGCAGCAGGGGCTCCCAGCGGTGTGGCTCACTGCTGGAAACTTCCAGGTGTTCCGGCGCAATGCGGTTGGAGATAGCACAGGCCTCTTCCATGCTGCGCGTCAGGATCAGCGCGCCCCGGTCATTCAGACTCTTGGCGATGATTTCAGCGCGGGGCATGCCGGGCAATAGGCGGTCAATTTCATGTTGCACCGCATCCAGGTAAGCCGCATCCGGGCACAGCAAAATACTCTGCGCCAGTTCGTCGTGTTCGGCCTGACTGAACAGGTCCATGGCCACCCACTCCGGCGGAGTACTGCCATCGGCCAGCACCAGAATTTCGCTGGGTCCGGCAATCATGTCGATGCCCACCGTGCCGAACACGCGACGCTTGGCAGCGGCCACGTAGGCGTTGCCGGGCCCGGTGATTTTGTCCACGGCGGGAATCGTGGCCGTTCCATAGGCCAGTGCCGCCACCGCTTGCGCGCCGCCGATGGTGAAGGCCCGGGTGACACCGGCCACATAGGCCGCCGCCAGCACCAGTTCATTGCGCTCACCCTGGGTCGCACCGGCATTGCCTGTGCCACCAGTGGCCACGCTGCCGCGCACGGGGGTCGGCACCACCATGATGATTTCCTGCACACCGGCCACATGGGCGGGCACGGCGTTCATGATCAGGCTCGACGGGTACGAGGCCTTGCCACCGGGCACATATATGCCCACGCGGTCCAAAGGCGTGACCTTTTGGCCCAACAGGCTGCCGTTCTCGTCGCGGTAGCTCCAGCTTTCGCC
>CAKZJN010000358.1 GCA_936943465.1 uncultured Rhodoferax sp. | reverse complement strand
GCCTTGATGTCCGTCAGTTTGATGATGTGGAAACCAAAGTCGGACTCCACCAGGTCACTGATGTCGCCCTTTTTCATGGAAAAGGCCATGTCCTCAAAGGGCTTGACCATGGCGCCTCGGCCAAAGAAATCGAGGTCTCCCCCCGACGGGGCTGAGCCAGGATCCTGCGAGTTCTTGCGTGCCACGTCGGCAAAGGAATCGGGGGCCTTGCGAACTTGCTCAAGCAGCGCCGTAGCCTTTTCTTTGGCCTTGGCACGGTCAGCTGCCGGCATATCCTTCGCTGCGTTGATCAGGATATGGCTGGCACGGCGCTCTTCCTTGCCGCTGAGTCGGGCCGCGTTCTGGTCGTAGTAGGTTTTGATTTCATCAGCATTGGGCGTGATGCTTTTCTTCACACTGTCCAGGTCCAGCACCACGTATTCAACCGAGGCCGACTCGGGGGCTTGAAACTGCTTTTGATTGGCCTGGTAGTAGGCATCCAGATCCGCATCCGTGGGCTGTACCTGGGATTTGTAATCTGCTGGAGCAAAGGTTCCGATTTGCACCTCACGGCGCTCAAAGAACGCGTTCAACGCAATGTTGGCCTGTCCGGCTGGGGCCAGCGCGGTCCCTGTAATGCCACCCTCAACCTGGCGCAATCCCAAGTCTTTGCGCACGCGCGCTTCCAGTCCTTCCGGGGTCATTCCCTGGGCCGCAGCCAGTTGACGATAGCGTTCCATGTCCAAGGTGCCATCGGGCTTGCGCAGCGAAGCAATCATCGGGCTTTGCTGCAATTCGCGGGCAACGCGCGCATCGCTTGCAGTCAGATGCGCATCGGCTGCCGCGTCGCTCAGCACATACTCACGCACCAGCCGCTCCAGCGTACCGTACTTGAGCTCCGGGGCATCCAGCAACTTGGGGTCAACATTCGGTTGCGAGCCACGAATACGGTCCACTTCATTCTTGTGGGCAGCATCCCAATCGCCCTGCTTGATGGACTGGCTGCCGACCTTGGCAACCGTATCGCCCCCCGCACTAAAGCTGCGAAAACCATCGATGCCCACCAGCACAAACGCGGGAATGATCAGCATGAACATGAGGCCCATCATGATCTTGGTGTGCTTGCGAACGAAATCGAACATGCGACTTACTCTCCATCAAATCAACAAAACGCAGCTTCAGAAAAACAGACTTGCAATCAAGCCGCGCTGAAACCAAAAAAAAGGCGAACAAACTTGTTCGCCTTTGTCGGGGTGGGTGGTGGGTGATGACGGGCTCGAACCGCCGACCTACGCCTTGTAAGGGCGCCGCTCTACCAACTGAGCTAATCACCCCACCTGAAAACCTGTGCTCAGTTCAATGCATCCTTCAATGCTTTGCCTGGGCGGAACTTAGGGACCTTTGCGGCCTTTATTTTAATCGCAGCGCCGGTGCGTGGATTGCGACCGGTGCGCGCCGCACGTTTGCCAACTGCAAATGTACCAAAACCAACCAGCGAAACCGATCCGCCTTTCTTCAGGGTTGTCTTCACGGCACCAATGGTGGACTCCAGCGCGCGTGTAGCAGCAGCCTTGGAGATATCAGCATGCTTAGCAATGTGCTCGATCAATTCAGTTTTATTCACAAAGACCCCTTGTATGGATGCATTTCGGTGGAAATATTCTGGTGCTGCGTGCGGACTGGGCAGCCTCAACTGCTACGTTCCATTAAAGCCACGGGGCCTTTTTGTGTCAATACGCCGTGCAACATTTCCAACGGTGCGGCCGCGAATTCTACTGGCTTTTTTGGCCAGTTAACGGGCCCGCGCGCGAATTTCTGGAAGTGCTTTTTGTAAGTAATACACCATCGACCAAACGGTCAAAACAGCCGCCACCCAGATCAGCGCCACGCCCCACAGATGGGTGTCAATCAAGCCGAAAAGAACGCCATCGAACAGCAAAAACGGAATGGCAACCATCTGCACCACCGTCTTCACTTTTCCAAGCATGTGCACCGCCACACTCTTGGAAGCACCGATCTGCGCCATCCATTCACGCAGCGCCGAAATCGCAATTTCCCGGCCAATGATGATGAGCGCCACGAACACGTCGGTGCGCTGCAAATGCACCAGGACCAGCACGCAGGCACACACCAGAAACTTGTCGGCTACCGGATCCAGAAAGGCGCCAAAAGAGGAAGCCTGATTGAGCTTACGGGCCAGGTACCCATCCAGCCAGTCGGTCGCCGCAAACAGCACAAACATGACAGTCGCTGCCAGGTTCTTTTCGGTGGCCGTCATCATGCCGTCGGGCAAATAAAACACCGCCACGATGAATGGGATCGCCACGATGCGGGCCCAGGTCATGATGGTGGGGATGGTCAAAAACATGGCCGCAATTGTGGCACGCCTAATGCAGAGCCCTGTAGATTTCTTCCGCTAATTCGTGGGAGATTCCATCGACGGTTGCAATGTCTGCCGCGCTGGCCAAAGCGACCCCGCGCACGCCGCCAAAACGCTGCAAAAGCTTGGCGCGCCGTTTGGGTCCGATGCCCGGAATTTCCTCCAGCTTGCCACCTCCGACGCGCACCTTAGCGCGCTGAGCCCGCATGCCAGTAATGGCAAAACGGTGTGCCTCGTCGCGTATCTGTGCCACCAGCATTAATGCGGCTGAATCGGAGCCGAGGTAGACCTTGTCACGCCCGTCGGCAAACACCAATTCTTCCAATCCCACCTTACGGCCCTCGCCTTTTTCAACGCCCACAATCAGCGACAAGTCCAGGCCGAGTGCCTCGAACACCTCGCGCGCCATGGCCACCTGCCCTTTGCCGCCGTCCACCAGCACCAGGTCAGGCAAGCGCCCGGTGCCTGCCGGTGTAGTGCCCGCCTGTTTGGCCTCCTGCAAGGCCTCGGCCAGTTTGCTGTAGCGGCGCGTGAGCACCTGGCGCATGGCGGCGTAGTCGTCGCCGCCGGTAATGCCGTCTATGTTGTAGCGGCGGTATTCGGCGTTCTGCATCTTGTGGTGGTGAAAAACGACGCA
>CAKZJN010000357.1 GCA_936943465.1 uncultured Rhodoferax sp. | reverse complement strand
TGCAGGTTGGCTGCCGGCGTGCCCGGGCGGGGGCTGAAGATGAAGCTGAAGCTGTTGTCAAAGCCGATGTCATCAATCAGCTTCATCATCTTGTTGAAGTCGTCTTCCGTCTCACCCGGAAAACCCACAATAAAGTCGCTGCTCATCGCCATGTCCGGGCGGATGGCGCGCAGTTTGCGTACCGTGCTCTTGTATTCCATGGCGGTGTAACCACGCTTCATGGCCATCAGAATCTTGTCGCTGCCGTGTTGCACCGGCAGGTGCAAATGGCTTACCAGCTTGGGCAGTTTGTCGTAGGCGGCAATCAGGGACGGCGTGAACTCGTTGGGGTGGCTGGTGGTAAAGCGCAGGCGCTCAATGCCGGGGATGTCGGCCACGTATTCCAGCAAGGTGGCGAAATCGGCCACCTCGGAGCTGTCGCCCATTGGGGCGCGCCAGGCGTTGACGTTCTGCCCCAGCAGTGTGATTTCTTTCACGCCCTGGTCAGCCAGGCCTGCCACTTCGACCAGCACGTCTTCAAATGGACGGCTGACTTCTTCACCCCGGGTGTAGGGCACCACGCAGTAGCTGCAGTATTTGCTGCAACCTTCCATGATGCTCACAAAGGCCGAAGCGCCTTCTATCTTGGCGGGCGGAAGGTGGTCGAACTTTTCAATCTCGGGGAAGCTGATGTCTACCTGCGGCCGGTTTTGCGCGGCTCGAGCCGCCAGCATTTCGGGCAAACGGTGCAGGGTTTGCGGTCCGAAGACCACGTCCACATAAGGCGCGCGGGCAATGATGGCTGCGCCCTCCTGGCTGGCCACGCAGCCACCCACGCCAATTTGCACTCCTTTTTTCTTCAGGTGCTTGATGCGGCCCAGGTCGGAAAAAACCTTTTCCTGAGCCTTCTCGCGTACCGAGCAGGTGTTGAACAAAATCAGGTCGGCTTCGTCCACATTCTGTGTCGGCTCATAGCCTTGGGCCGCACCCAGCACATCGGCCATCTTGTCCGAGTCGTACTCGTTCATCTGGCAGCCGAAGGTTTTGATAAAGACTTTTTTGGTCATCTCCGCCCCTTAGCGCTGCGTCGGCAGCTTCAATGCCGCTTCCTCGGGCGACAGTACCCAGACTTCATGCACCAGGCCCATGGGGTCGCGTACATAGTTCACCAGCAGGTTCTGACCAATGACCGAGCCTGACAACACCAGCAGGTTGTTCGCGCCACGAATGCGCGAACCGGGCGACAGCCGATCCTCCTGCCCGTTCATTTGGATAACCGGCGGTGCGATGACTACCATCACACCACGCTCTGCATTCGGTGGAAAAGGGCGCACGTTGAATTGCGCAAAGGCGGCTGGAGCCAAGGCAAGCAGGGCGGCTGCCCCCAGAATTTGCGAGGCGAGACGGCGAACAGATCGGCGTGTAGCCGATTGATGGCAGCGATTCATGGTGTGTATCCAGAGGCTGAAAAGGAAGGGCCGAATGCTATCACGCAGCCCACGCGCTTATGTTGACCGGGCGCTCACCAAGAAGTAAGTGCGCATGGGGCCCTTGCCCTTGATTTCCGTAATGCCACGTTCTTCAAAGACAAATTGGTCTTGCAGCGCCAAATAAAGCGCTTCGCTGACATGTATTTTTCCGGGCGTTCCGCTGGACTCCATGCGGCTGGCAATATTGACGGCATCACCCCAGACGTCATACAGAAATCGCTTGTGCCCGATAACGCCTGCAATGGTGGGGCCGCAATGCAGACCGATACGCAAGGCGAACTGAAACTCGTTGCGGGCGTTGTGCTGTTGCATTACACGCAGCATCGCAAGTGCCAGCGACGCAATGGCCTCCGGGTGGGCCTTGCTGACGGCCATATAGGCATCGCCGATGGTCTTAATCTTCTCCACCTGGCTGGCGTCGAGCAGGGCGTCCATTTCAGAAAAGATTTCGCTCAATGCTTCCAACACTTGGTCCGGTGCGCGTTCGGCGGCAAATTGGGTAAAGCCCACAATGTCGGCAAACAGCACGGCCATGCCCGGATGGCTCTGCGCCTTGACCTTGCCATGGGTTTTGAGTTCGTTGGCTATATCCAGAGGCAAGGCGTTATAGAGCACCGTGTCGGCTCGGTTGCGCTCAGCCGCCACCAAGCACTTTTCATGGAACAAGTCCAAAGCGTTCCTGAGCATGTAGCCGTCAATGACGAAGGCCACCACCGCCAACAGAATCACATTGGCAAAGTGCATCTGACCCAGAAAGCGTCCGCTGCTATCGAGCAAACTCAAGGCCAGGCAAAGCCCCACGGCCTGAACGCAATAAAGAATGCGACGGAAGTTACCCGGAAAGTTCAAGACGGCTGCGATCACGATAGTGGCAATGGCCACAATGGAGAGGTCGCCGGTGCCAATCCAGGACACAACGCCAAACCACACAAACAGCAGTGTCGTGGCGGCAAAAAACCCCACCAAAGTACGGTAGCGGGCTGCATGGCTATCGATGCGCCGGTTGGTCAAAAGAAAACCGCCGAACATGAGCACCATGGCGACGTGCCACGCCACCAGATAGCCCTGCGGAATGGCCTGGCTCCAAAGGTCCAGCGCGAAGTACAGGGGGTCGGCGATGATCAGGAAAACTGCCGATGCCACCAGACCCAGTCGACAAATCGGTGCCAGCAAGCCGAATGACCGCTTAACGACCCATACCTCGAAAGGGTCGCCGTTTTCGTCGGTGTCAGGCATGGTGGACATAGTGGGTCAGCCTATCAAAAATCGGTGGTTTCGGGTAGATGGCGTTGCTCATGCCCAGCGGCAAAAGTTGGCTCATGGTAGCCACACGGTTTCTTGCTCCGCTTCCTTTTGCCCGTTTGCGAACAGTTGGGTGGGTTTCCTTCGCTTTAGCGATGAAAAGGCGCGGTCAATAGAAGAAAAGTGGCCATGAAAAAAGCCGCTGAACTGGGTAGTTCAGCGGCTTTTTCGCTGCTTTGGTGGTGATAGGTGGATTTGAACCACCGACATCAGCATTATGAATGCTGCGCTCTAACCAACTGAGCTATATCACCGAAGGCCGCCATTATAGCAAGTCAAAACGGGCTTTTTGGCCGGTCGCGATCAGGCGTTGCGGAAATCTGCTTTGCGCTTGGTCAGGAAGGCGTCCATGCCTTCCTTTTGGTCGGCCGTGGCAAACAGGCTGTGGAACACGCGGCGCTCGTACATCAGGCCATCGGACAGGCTGCTTTCAAAGGATTTGTTCACACATTCCTTGGCGGCCATGGTGGCCAACTGGCCAAAGCTGCACACCATGAGCGCCGCACCCAGGGCTTCTTCCATCAGCTTGTCCTGGGGCACCACCCGGCTCACCAATCCGGCACGTTCGGCTTCCTGTGCGTCCATCATGCGGCCGGTGAGGGCCAGATCCATCGCCTTGGATTTGCCGATGGCGCGTGGCAAACGCTGGGTTCCGCCGGCGCCGGGAATGATGCCGATCTTGATTTCGGGTTGGCCGAACTTGGCTGAATCGGCGGCGATGATGAAGTCGCACATCATGGCCAACTCGCAACCACCGCCCAAGGCAAAACCGCTGACCGCCGCAATAACCGGCTTGCGGATGCGTTTGAGGGTTTCCCAGTTGCGGGTAATGAAATCGGTGCCATACACCTCGCTGAACGTCAGCTTGGCCATGGCCGAAATGTCGGCGCCGGCCGCAAAGGCCTTTTCACTGCCGGTAACCACCATGCAGCCAATTGCGCTGTCGGCGTCAAACTGGGTCAGGGCATGGCCCAATTCGTCCATCAACTGGTCATTCA
>CAKZJN010000356.1 GCA_936943465.1 uncultured Rhodoferax sp. | reverse complement strand
AAGGTGTCCGGCTCGGTCAGCAAAAAGACGAGTTATGTCGTGGCCGGTACCGAGGCCGGCAGCAAGCTCACCAAAGCGCAGGAACTCGGTGTGCCGGTGCTGGACGAAGCGGCCCTGTTGGAGATGCTGAAATGACCGTGCGTGACATTCTGAAAATGGGCGATGCCCGCCTGCTGCGCATGGCGCAACCGGTGACTGCGTTTGACAGCGACGAACTGCATCTGTTGGTGACCGACATGCTGGACACCATGCGCGCCGCCAATGGCGCAGGCCTGGCAGCGCCGCAGATGGGCGTGGATCTGCAACTGGTGGTGTTCGGAAGCATGGACCGCAATCCGCGCTACCCCGACCGCCCCGTGGTGCCGCCCACGGTGCTGATCAATCCAACCATCACGCCGATCGGGGAAGCCGAAGAAAGCGACTGGGAGGGCTGCCTGTCGGTGCCAGGCTTGCGCGGTGTAGTGCCGCGCTGGTCACACATCCGCTACACCGGCTTCGACCAGTACGGCGACCCCATCGACCGCACGGTGGATGGCTTTCACGCCCGCGTGGTGCAGCACGAATGCGACCACCTCTGGGGCAAGCTCTACCCCATGCGCGTGCGCGACTTCCGGCAGTTCGGCTTCACCGAGGTGCTGTTTCCGGGCATTGCGGCTGCGGAAGACGATTAAGGCCACTGCATTTCCGCGCTGTGCGCGCCCTGGAGATGACGGCTAGGCGGGCATTTCCCTTTGAAGAACCACAATTCATCACCCCAAACCGCACTGTCCTTTTGTGAACAGATATCATTTTTGGCATTTATTGTTTTTGGCGGAAAACCATGTCGATTGATCATCTAAGTTTCGGTACCCGGAACATGCCGGCCACGCGCCATTTTTATGAACAGCAACTGGGCTTCGAAGTGTTGATACACGAGCGCATGCTGGTCGAAGAGGGCGGGGAAGTGGACCACATTTTTTTCCACACCGGAAACGGTTGCGCACTGGCCTTTATGCAGTGGCACGGCACTCCGGGTGTCGCAACCGAGTACGACGCAGGCATCAATGGTGGCCTGGGCGTGCCACCGGGAACCTTCCACTTCGCCTTGCGCTGTGACTCCTTCGAGGGCCTGCAGGCGCGGCGCGCGGAGCTGCTGTCAAAGCAGGTGGTGGTCGGGCCCATCCTTGACTTGCCGCCCTACAAATCCTTCTTCTTCGATGACCCTAATGGCCTGCGTCTCGAGTACACCACGCGCGTGGCGCCCTACACCGTGGACGACAAGGACCCGGCCAAACGGACCTTCCCCGTCAACTTGGGACTGTTCAGAGACGCCTCCAAAGCCGTTTAGTGCACCGGGCGTTTCATCCCTCGAATGGACTTTCAATGACTAACCAAGATTTGATATCAGGTCGAAGCTGGCCTTCCTTTTGGCGCATGCTGGCGCTGGTGGCGGGCCTGTGGGCGGGGCTGACCCAGGCTGAGGAAGCCACTCCATTGCCCGCGCCGTTGGAAATGGGCAGTCGCTTGAACTCGGCAGCCACTGACATCCGGGTGATCGAACCTCACCTGAGCGTCAAGCAGCCCACAGCCGTCACGTATCGGGGCTGGCCCGCCAAGGCTGTACTCGATTCTGTGTTGGGCAAGGGGTGGCGTGCGAAAGGCGTGGACGTGGAAGTGCGCGCGCTTGACGGGTATGTGTCCCGCATACCCAACCAACGCTTTGAGCGCTATCAGGCTTACTTCGTATCAGAGATCGTTGGCCAGAGCCTTTTTGAAGTTGACAATCTGGAACAAAACGAAAAGAGGATCCCGCTCGGGCCTTGGTACCTGGTCTGGGACAACACCCAAAGCGCGGCATTGCAAGCCGAGGGCGGCACCTATTGGCCCTACCAGGCTGCGCAGGTTCGCATTTCGACCGAGCGCCAAAAGGCATTGATGCCGCCGAGGCTGGCCGTGTCATGGCAAAGCGCCAGCGAACTCACGCACCAGCATTGCCTGAGTTGCCACCGCGCCAATGGTTTCGGCGGTGATAAAAAGCCCATCGACTTGGCGGAAGTGGTACGCGGCATGCGCCAGAATGAATTCACCCGGTGGGTCCTGTCGCCCAGCCGCATCAAACCAGACACCACCATGCCAGCCCTGCAGCCTCGACTCGACCCCGCAGCGCGCGAGCGCTCTGCTAGGGAAATCTACCGGTACCTGCGGGCCCTCAGTGCGGCCACCGACGGCACGAAGCACTAAACACGGTCAGGGCGCCAGGACTACGGACATTCGGTCATACCCGTCAGCGAAGCGGACTTGGGTCTTCTTTGCGCCACAAGAAATGCCCCTACGCCGCCAGCGCGTCCAGCAATTCCGTCTCAATCTCAATCTGCGCCCGGTTCTGCTGCAACTGCGGGCCGTAGATCAGGAAGGTGTCTTCGACCCGCTCGCCCAGCGTCACCACCTTGGCCAGTTGCACCACGATCTGGTGGCGGGCCAGCACGCGGGCGATGGAGTAGAGCAGGCCCTGGCGGTCGCTGGCGGAGATGTTGAGCAGCCAAAGTTGCGCCTTTTCGTCGGGGCGCAGGGTGACGCGGGGTGCCACCGGAAAGCTCTTGACCCGGCGTGACACACGGCCACGGCTCGGGTTGGGCAAGGGGGTTTCCTTGGCGATGGCGGTAGTCAGGCCGTTTTCCACCATCGCGGTGAGTTCGCGGAAGTGTTCATCCATGCCACCGGCGGTAATCACCTGGAAGGTATCCAGCGCGTAATTCGTCTTGGTGGTGTGGATACGGGCATCCAGAATGCTGAAACCGCCGTGATCAAAGTAGCCGCAAATGCGTGCAAACAAGTCCGGCTGGTCGTGGGTGTAGACCATCACCTGCAGGCCTTCGCCAATCGGTGAGCGGCGCGCCCGCACGATGGGTTGCTCGGTGTCCACATAGCGCGAAACCTGCTTGGCGTGCCAGGCAATGTCGCTGGCTTCGTGGCGCATAAAGTAGCCCACATCCAGCGTGTCCCACAGCGGCTTGTGCGCCTCAAACGGCATAGCGTGTAGGGCAATCATGACCAGCGCCTCGCGCTTGCGGGATTCCACCTCTGCATCGGCATCCGGCGCACGGCCGCCCAGCGCGCGGGTGGTGTACTTGTACAGGTCTTCCAGCAGCTTGCCCTTCCAGGCGTTCCAGACTTTGGGCGAAGTGCCCCGAATGTCGGCCACCGTCAGCAAATACAGCGCCGTCAGGTTGCGCTCGTTTCCAACGCGCTTGGCAAAGTCGCTGATGACCTTGGGGTCGCCCAGGTCCGACTTCTGCGCAATGCGGCTCATGGTCAGGTGTTCGCCCACCAGAAACTCGATCAGCGCGGTGTCTTCGGCGTCAATGTCATGCGCCTTGCAAAAGCGCCGCGCCTCGGCCCGACCCAGATGCGAGTGGTCGCCGCCGCGGCCCTTGGCAATGTCGTGAAACAGCGCGGCCACGTACAGCAGCCAGGGCTTGTCCCAACCCGATGCCAGTTGCGAGCAGAACGGGTATTCGTGGGCATGCTCCACGATAAAAAAGCGCCGCACATTGCGCAGCACCATCAGGATGTGCTGGTCCACCGTGTACACATGGAACAGGTCGTGCTGCATTTGCCCGACGATGCGCCGGAACACCCACAGGTAGCGCCCCAGCACCGAGGTCTGGTTCATCAGGCGCATGGCGTGGGTAATGCCTTCGTGCTGCATCATGATGCGCATAAAGGTTTCGCGGTTCACCGGATCCTTGCGGTACTTGCCGTCCATTAGGTCGCGCGCGTTGTATAGGGCGCGCAGCGTGCGAGCCGACAGGCCCTTGACGCCAAC
>CAKZJN010000355.1 GCA_936943465.1 uncultured Rhodoferax sp. | reverse complement strand
GCTCCCGAGGCGCCCAACGGCTTTGTCGAGCTGGGCCTGGCCCGTGAACTCGTCATGGCCGTGAAGGACCTGGGCTACACCCAGCCCACCACGGTCCAGAAAAAGGCCATTCCGCTGGCCCTGCCCACCACCGCCGAAGGCCAGAAGGACGGCTTTGTCGACCTGATGGTTTCCAGCCAGACCGGTAGCGGCAAGACCGCCGCCTTCCTGCTGCCCGTGTTGCATACGCTGCTGGCTCAGCAGGCTGCCGCCGAAGCGGCCGAACGTGCCGAGTTTGATGCTGCCTGCGCCGCTGCGGTGGCCAAGGGCGAAGCCCCTCCGAAGCGCGCCAAGCGCAAAGACCCCACCAATCCCCGCAACTTCAAGGCCGCCACCCCCGGCGCGCTGGTGGTTTGCCCCACCCGTGAACTGGCCCAGCAGGTGGCGCACGACGCCATCGATCTGGTGAAGCATTGCCGTGGCCTGCGCATTGCCAACATCGTGGGCGGCATGCCCTACCAGTTGCAAATTGCCAAGCTGCAAAACGCCGACCTGGTGGTTGCCACCCCCGGCCGTCTGTTGGACCTGCAGCGCTCCATGCAAATCAAGCTCGACCAGGTGCAGTTCCTGGTGGTGGACGAAGCCGACCGCATGCTGGACCTGGGCTTTGCCGATGACCTGGCTGAAATCAACCAGCTCACCATCGACCGCAAGCAGACCATGATGTTCAGCGCCACCTTTGCGCCGCGCATCCAGCAACTGGCGACCCGCGTGATGCGCGAACCCCAGCGCGTGACGATCGACAACCCGCAGGAAAAGCACGTCAACATCAAGCAGTCCATCTTCTGGGCCGACAACGCCACCCACAAGCGCAAGCTGCTGGACCACTGGCTGCGCGACACCAGCATCAACCAGGCCATCGTGTTTGCCAGCACCCAGATCGAGTGCGACGGTCTGGCCAACGACCTGCAACAAGACGGCTTCTCGGCCGTGGCTTTGCACGGTGCGCTGAGCCAGGGCCTGCGCAACCGCCGCCTGATGGCACTGCGTCAGGGTCAGGTACAAATTCTGGTGGCAACCGATGTGGCCGCGCGCGGTATCGACGTGCCCACCATCAGCCACGTGTTCAACTTTGGTCTGCCCATGAAGGCCGAGGACTACACCCACCGCATCGGCCGTACCGGCCGCGCAGGGCGTGATGGCCTGGCTATTACCTTTGCCGAAATGCGCGACCGCCGCAAGATTTTTGACATCGAGGCCTACACCCGCCAGCCTATCAAGGCTGAAGTGGTGCCCGGTCTGGAACCCCAGCAGCGCATGCCGCAAGAACGCCCCAGCTTTGGCGGCCGTGGCCGTGGCGGCGACTTCCAGCCGCGTGACCGCAAGTTCGGCGGCCCGCGTGAAGGTGGTTTTGGTGGCAACCGTGGCGGTTTCGGCAGCCAGACCGGTTCCGGCTTTGGCGACAAGGGTGGTGCCGGCAAGCGCGACTACAGCGGCGCAGCGCGCGAAGGCTTTAGCTACGAGCGCAAGGGCGGCTTCAACGACCGCTTTGCCGGTCAAGGCGCCCCGCGTGGTGACTTCGCTCCCCGAGGTGACTTTGCCCCCCGTGGCGATTTCGCACCGCGTGGTGACCGTCCCCCGCGTGGCGATTTCGCACCCCGTGGCGATGCGCCGCGCGGCGACTTCGGTCCGCGCAAGGACTTCGGCGCTCCCCGTGGTGACTTCGGTGCGCCGCGCGGTGGCGACCGCAAACCCGGTTTTGCCAAGCCCGGCAACGGCGGCAAGGTGTTTGTGCCGCGTGACGCCAAAAAGCGTCCCAGCCGCAACTTTGATTAAGTGAAATCACCGCCTGCGTGTAGCAGGCGAAAAAACAAAAGCCCCGGTACAACGCACGTTGCACCGGGGCTTTTGCGTTGCAGGCTTGGCTTACTGCATACCGTTGCGGCGCGCCAACTCAACAAACAGCGCAGATTGGTCCAGCCCGGCGTCGCCATGGGCTACGCCCTCCGCGTACAAATGTTCCAGAGCTGTCGTAATCGGCGCGTCAAAGCCGATTTCAGCGGCCGTGCTGAGCGCGTTGCGCATGTCTTTGAGTTGCACCGTCATGCGGCCGCGCGGCGCAAAGTCGCGTTCCACCATGCGCTGGCCGTGCACCTGCAGGATGCGGCTGTCGGCAAAACCTCCGGTGATGGCGGCCTTGACCTGCGCCATGTCGGCACCGCCTTTTTCGCACAGCAGCAGCGCCTCGGCCACCGCACCAATCGTGATGCCGACAATCATCTGGTTGGCCAGTTTGGCCAACTGCCCGGAGCCGTTTGGGCCCACGCGCGTGGCGCGACCAAAGACGCTCAGCAAAGCCTGCGCTGCTTCAAAGTCCGCCGCGCTGCCACCGGCCATGATGGCCAGCGTGCCTTGCTCGGCGCCAATGGTGCCGCCGGATACGGGGGCATCCAGATAGCGCAAACCCAGCGCGTTGAGCCTGTTCCCGTGGTCGCGTGCCTCGGCGGGTTTGATGGAAGACATATCCACCAACATCGCGCCCGGGCGCATGGCTGCGGCAGCGCCTGCCTCAAACAGAACGTGACCCACCACCTCACCGTTGTCGAGCATGGTGACCACAAACTCTGCGTCCTGTACGGCGCTGGCGGGGGAGTCGTGCACCGTCGCGCCAAAGGGCGTCAGGCGCTCCGCCTTGTCGCGGCTGCGGTTCCAGACGCTGACGCTGTGGCCTGCTTCACACAGGCGGCGGGCCATGGGAAACCCCATCAGCCCGATTCCCAAAACGGCGACCCGCATCGGTTACATCAACAGGTGTTCGCCGGCGTTATCCCCGCCGAGGGTCACATAGTTCACCTTGCGGATGTCCATCAGTTTCTTGCCACCGGCGTAGCTGATGGAGCTTTGCACGTCCTGCTCCATTTCGATCAGCGTGTCGGCCAGCTTGCCCTTGATCGGCTCCAGAATGCGCTTGCCTTCCACGTGTTTGTATTCGCCTTTGTTGAAGTCGCTGGCGGAGCCGTAGTACTCCTTGTACATTTCACCGTCCACTTCCACCGTGTTGCCGGGCGACTCTTCATGGCCGGCAAACAGAGAGCCGATCATGACCATGCTGGCGCCAAAGCGGATGCTCTTGGCAATGTCGCCATGGCTGCGGATGCCGCCGTCGGCAATGATCGGTTTGGTCGCCACGCGGGCGCACCACTTCACCGCGCTCAGTTGCCAGCCGCCGGTGCCAAAACCGGTCTTGAGCTTGGTAATGCACACCTTGCCGGGGCCCACGCCGACCTTGGTGGCATCGGCGCCCCAGTTTTCCAGGTCAATCACGGCTTCGGGTGTGGCCACGTTGCCGGCAATGATGAAGCTCTGGGGCAGCTTTTCCTTTAGATACACGATCATGTTCTTCACACTGTCGGAGTGACCGTGCGCGATGTCGATGGTGATGTACTCGGGCGTCAGGCCCTTGGCCACCAGTTGGTCCACGGCGTCGTAGTCGGGCTGCTTGACGCCCAGCGATATCGACGCATACAGGCCCTTGGCGTGCATGGCTTCGGTGAACTTCACGTTGTCCAGGTCAAAGCGGTGCATCACGTAGAAGTAGTTGTGCTGCGCAAGCCATTCGCAGATCGATTCGTCCACCACGGTTTTCATGTTGGCAGGCACCACCGGCAGGCGGAATTTGCGGCCGCCGAGTTCTACCCCTGCATCACATTCCGAGCGGCTTTCCACTCGGCATTTGCGGGGAAGCAGAAGAATGTTGTCGTAGTCAAAAATTTCCATAGTCCAAGCTCCATTAAAAGCAGTTAAGTTTCAAACGATGGGCGCTTGGAACGGAGCAGGCAAAAAAATACCGGCTCCCAATTGCTTGGGCCCGGTGATTGATTTTACTCGCTGCTTTGGGGCTTTTTCATAACTGCTGCGTTCTGGTGCTTATCCGGGTTTGCTTAAGTCTTCGGCCGGTCGTGGTCCTTAAGTCATAAGTCAGCGTAGAGGCACGCTCGCCGGGGGTGACAGTGCCGGGGGCCTCATGGTGCGGGGGTACGCACAAATCGGCTCCCGGCACTGTCACCCCCAGCGAAAAGGGGCGTGGTGGCGTGCGAAAAAAATGCCGCAAGCAAATAGGCCGCTGACAGTAACTCGCAAGAGACCAAGGCAGCAAAACAGCGAGATAGCTTGGCTTTAACAGGCGAGTACCAACGAAGCACCGCGCAGCGCGAGGGGGTATGGGGGCAGCCGATTTGTGCGTACCCCCGCACCATGAGGCCGCACCCATACCCCCTCGCGCTGCAGAAAAGGTGCTGTCAAAGAACGCCACGAGCACCAGCCACCAAAAGCGCAGAGCAAGAGGCGAACAGCCGGCAGCTTCCTACAATCAGACCATGTCCCTTTTCTCCGCCCACGCCGATCCGGCGCAGTCCCCTTTGCTTGACACCCTCAACCCGGAACAGCGCGCCGCCGTGACCTTGCCGGCCGAGCACGCACTGATTCTGGCGGGGGCGGGCTCCGGTAAGACGCGGGTACTCACCACCCGCATTGCCTGGCTGCTGCAAAACGGCTATGTCTCGCCCGGCGGCATCATGGCGGTGACCTTTACCAACAAGGCCGCCAAGGAAATGGTGACGCGCCTGACCAGCATGCTGCCGATCAACGCGCGCGGCATGTGGATCGGCACTTTTCACGGCCTGTGCAACCGCTTTTTGCGCGCGCATTTCAAGATGGCCAACCTGCCACAGACCTTCCAGATTCTGGACACGCAAGACCAGCTTTCCGCCATCAAGCGCCTCTGCAAGCAGTACAGCATTGACGACGAACGTTTCCCGCCCAAGCAATTGCAATGGTTCATTGCGGGCTGCAAGGAGGACGGCCAGCGTCCGCAGAACGTGGATGTGCGAGACGATGACACCCGGCGCAAGGTCGAGATTTACCAGCTCTATGAAGAGCAATGCCAGCGCGAAGGTGTGGTGGACTTTGGCGAACTCATGCTGCGCAGCTACGAG
>CAKZJN010000354.1 GCA_936943465.1 uncultured Rhodoferax sp. | reverse complement strand
TGATCGTGAAGGTTGTTAACGGCGACTTCCAGATCGAATAAGCCGCAGGTCTTGTCCCGGCGCCTGGCGCGCCGGGATTGTTCTCTTCTTCCCCCCGCTCTTTGATTTTTGGAGGCTCCTCCATGGATGCAACCATTGCCAGCATTTTGCTGCTCGACGGCCTGACCAACGGAGCCGTCTACGCATTGCTGGGCCTGGCTACGGTGCTGGTGTTTACCGTGACCCGGGTCATTTTTATTCCGCAAGGCGAGTTCGTCGCCTATGGCGCGCTGACCCTTGCGATTCTGCAAACCGGCAAGGTGCCGGGCACGGTCTGGTTGCTGTTGTGCATGGCGGTGGTCGCCGCCAGCATGGAGGCGGTGAGCCGTTGGCGGCACCACCGCAATCCGGTAGCCGCCCTGCAGTCCGCCTTCAAGGTGCTGGTGTTGCCGGTACTGCTGTCGATGGTGACGGTGTGGGCTGCACCGCAGATGTTTCCGCTGGAAGTTCAGGCGGTGTTGAGTGCGGCGATCGTTACCGCATTCGGGCCGCTGGTGTACCGCGTGGCCTACCAGTCGCTGGAAGATGCCACGCCGCTGGTGTTGCTGATTGTGTCGGTGGGCGTGCACTTCGCCATGACCGGTCTGGGCCTGTTGTTCTTCGGTGCCGAGGGTTTCCGCAACCCGCCGTTCCTGGATTTGCGCGTATCGCTCGGGCCCCTCAGCATTACCGGTCAGGCCATGATTACCTTTGCCTGCTCGCTGGCGCTGATCGTGCTGTTGTGGCTGTTCTTTGAGCGGGCGTTGCTGGGCAAAGCCCTGCGTGCCACGGCGGTGAACCGACTCGGTGCGCGGTTGATGGGTATCTCCTCGCATTCCTCCGGCCAGTTGGCGTTTGCCATGGCCGCCCTGATCGGTGCCTTGTCGGGCTTGTTGATCGGCCCTTCGACCACCGTGTTTTATGACTCCGGCTTTTTGATCGGCCTCAAAGGTTTTGTGGCCGCGGTGGTGGCCGGGTTGTCGAGCTATCCCGGTGCCATGGTGGGCGCGCTGTTTGTGGGCATTGTGGAAGCCTTTGGATCCTTCTGGGCCAGCGCCTTCAAGGAAGTGATTGTGTTCACGATGATTCTTCCCATCCTGTTGTGGCGCTCGCTGCAAGGTGGCCATTCGGACGAGGAGCACTAAAGTGTCCAAGCAAGCTCTTATCTGGGGCGCACAAGGCGTCGCCATATTGGCTCTGGCGCTGTTGCCATTGCCCGATTTCTGGATTACCCAGCTCAACTACATCGGCCTGTACAGCCTGACCTGCCTGGGCCTGGTGCTGCTGACCGGCGTGGCCGGATTGACGTCTTTCGGTCAGGCCGCGTTTGTGGGCATTGGTGCCTACGCCAGCGGCTGGTTCACGCTCAACATGGGGCTGTCACCCTGGCTCACGCTATTCATCGGGCTGGCGTTCACGACCGCCTCGGCCTTGCTGGTGGGCGGTATCACGCTGCGCATGTCGGGCCACTACCTGCCGCTGGCCACGATTGCCTGGGCACTGTCGCTGTACTACCTGATGGGCAATCTGGACGTGCTGGGCAAGTACGACGGCCTGCTGGGCCTGCCGGGTCTGAATGTACTGGGCTGGGACATCGGCCAGGGGCGCGGCTTCTTTGTGCTGACCTGGGCGCTGGTGCTGGTGGCTGCTGCGGCGCTGTTGTTCTTGCTCGATTCGCGCGCCGGGCGTGCCATGCGCTCGCTGCGCAACGGCAAATTGATGGCCGAAGCCATGGGCGTCAACACGCTGCGCTACAAGATCATCATCTTCCTGATTGCAGCCCAATTGGCATCCGTTTCGGGTTGGCTGTTTGCGCATTTTCAGCGCTCCATCAATCCGTCTCCGTTTGGCTTGAAGATGGGTATTGAGTACCTGTTCATGTCGGTGGTGGGTGGCATTGGCCATGTGTGGGGTGCGCTGACCGGTGCCATCCTGACCAAGCTGATGGAAGACCAGTTGCAGGTGTTGTTGCCCAAACTCATCGGCACCAGCGGCAGCTACGAAGTGATTGTGTTTGGCATCGTGCTGGTGATGATGCTCAAGTTTCTGCCGGATGGCCTGTGGTCCATGGTGCAGCGCAAACTGCCGCGCCCGCAGCGGGTGGTGGACTGGGCGCAGGCAGCGGCACTTCCCGAGCGCAGCAAACCCGCGCCGGGTGACCGCGTGCTGCATGCGAAGGCGATTCGCAAGCAGTTTGGTGGCCTGACGGCGGTGAACAACATCAGTTTCGAAATCAAGGCCGGCCAGATCGTCGGACTGATCGGTCCCAACGGTGCCGGCAAGTCGACCACCTTCAACCTGATTACCGGGGTGCTGGGGTTGACCAGTGGCGAGGTGGTGTTCCGTGGCGAGGTGGTGAGTGGCATGCCGTCACGCGAAATTGCCAAGCGCGGTATGTCGCGTACCTTCCAGCACGTCAAGATGATTCCCGACATGACCGTGTTGGAAAACGTGGCGTTGGGTGCCCACCTGCGCGGCAACAAGGGCGTGGTGTCGGCCATGACCCGTACCAACCAGGCCGAAGAGCGGCAGTTGTTCAAGGAAGCGCAAAAGCAGTTGGAGCGCATTGGCATGGGCCAGTACCTGCACGAGCAGGCCGGCAACCTGGCCATGGGCCCGCAGCGCCTGATGGAAATTGCCCGCGCCCTGTGCAGCGATCCGGCTTTGCTGCTGCTGGACGAACCGGCTGCCGGTTTGCGCCACAAAGAGAAACAGGCGCTGGGCACTGTGCTGCGCCAGTTGCAGGCAGAAGGCGTGAGCATTCTGCTGGTGGAGCACGACATGGAGCTGGTGATGGATGTGTGCGACCACCTGGTGGTGATGGAGTTCGGCACGCTGCTGACCCAGGGCACCCCCGAGCAGATTCAACAAGATCCCAAGGTGCGCGCCGCGTACCTCGGCACCGAACATTAAGGAGACGCCGCGATGAATCCCCCCGTTTTGCGCGTCCACGATCTGCACGCCGGCTACGGCCGGGCCGAGGTGCTGCATGGCATCAGCCTGCACGCCGACCAGGGCAGTGTGATCACCGTGATTGGCCCCAATGGGGCCGGCAAGTCCACGCTGCTCAATACGCTGATGGGCATCCTGCCCGGCAAAGGGCAGATCGACCTCGATGGCGATCCGATTCAGTCACTGACGCTGGAAGAGCGCGTCATGCGCGGCATTGCGCTGGTGCCTGAAAAGCGCGAGTTGTTTTCCACCATGCCGGTGGAAGACAACCTGCTGCTCGGCGGCTACCGTCAGATGCGCTTGGCCAACGCGCATTGGCGCGACCGCATGGAAGAGGTCTACACCCTGTTTCCCCGCCTGAAGGAGAGGCGTCTGCAAATTGCCGGCACGCTATCGGGCGGTGAGCGCCAGATGCTGGCGGTCGGTCGTTCGCTCATGTCCGGCCCGAAGGTGCTGATGCTGGACGAGCCTAGCCTCGGCCTGGCGCCGCTGGTGGTCAAAGAAATTTTCAACATCATCGAAAAGCTGCGTGCGACCGGTGTGACCATCGTGTTGGTGGAGCAGAACGCCCGCGCTGCGCTGGCCGTAGCCGATTACGCGTATGTGCTGGAGATGGGCGAGATTGGCCTGCACGGCCCCGCCGCCGATCTGGCCAAAGACCCACGCGTGATTGAAACCTATCTGGGCGCAGCCAAGAAGAAGGAGGCCGCATGAGCGCGTACCAACCGCAAACGCAGGACATGCAGTGGCTGCTGAGCGCCGTGCTGCAGGCACCAGAAGAACTCACACGCCTGGAAGCCTTTGCCGAGGTCGATGCCGATCTGATGGCGCAAGTGCTGGAAGAAGCCGGCAAGTTTGTGGGCGATGTGATTGCCCCGCTCAACCAAACGGGTGACGAAATCGGCGCGCAATGGAAAGACGG
>CAKZJN010000353.1 GCA_936943465.1 uncultured Rhodoferax sp. | reverse complement strand
AAGGGGCGGAGTCGAAGTCCGGGGGGCAATTTGAAACTCGAAGCATTCGCAGAGCCGGCACCGGACGCTGTGCCGTGGAAGCCTGTGGGCCTGGCGCTCACATCGGCCATGCTGAGTGGCTGTGGTGGCGGGGCTGGCGGGACCGCCGCTGCAGTGCCCACGCCGGTCATCCCCGGCAGCGCCATTTCCCTCAACGCCAGTACGTATAGCTACCCCGCGCCCTTGAGCGACGAAGCGGCCTGTCGGTTCCTGTTGCAGGCGCAGTTCAGTGCGTCGGACGCCGAGATCGCTGCGGTTCGGACCCAGGGCTATGCGCGCTGGATTGAGGCGCAGGTGGCGACATCCTCGGGCATCATGGGCTGGGACTGGCTGAATGCCCAGGGCTACGGTGACGTCCAGAACAGCAAGAACTATTACGACAACACCTACCCCGGCGATCACATGGTGTGGTGCCAACTCATGACGCAACCGGATGCCGCGCGCAAACGCATGGCACTGGCGCTGTCGGAGATTTTTGTGGTGTCGCTCAGCGGGCTTTCGTTCAACTGGCGAAGCCATGCTGCTGCGCATTACTGGGATACCCTTGCCACGCATGCCTTTGGCAACTACCGCGATCTGCTCGGCGCGATCACCCTCAATGTCGCCATGGGCTACTACCTCAACACCAAGGGCAACAAGAAGGCGGATGGGCGCGGCAGCCAGCCCGACGAAAACTATGCGCGCGAGGTCATGCAGCTTTTCAGCATCGGGCTGGTGCAACTGAACCAGGATGGCACACCCAAGACGGACGGCAGCGGCAACAAGATCGACACCTATAGCGCCAGTGATGTGAGCAACCTGGCGCAGGTATTTACGGGCTGGGATCTGGACATGCGCCAGAACGTCAACACCAGCATTGCGCAGACCGGCGGCGGCACGCGCACCATTCCCAACACGGAGTTTGCGCGGCTGCCCCTGATCCAGGTAGGCAACAACCATTCGACGCTGGCATCCACTTTTCTGGGCTTGACGATTCCGGCCAACACGCCTGCGGTCGATGCCTTGAACACGGCACTGGACCATCTGGCTGCCCACCCCAATACCGCCCCCTTTATTTGCAAGCAACTGATTCAACGTCTGGTCACCAGCAACCCCAGCCCGGCCTATGTTCAGCGCGTGGCCGATGTGTTTGACAACAACGGGGCCGGTGTGCGCGGCAGTCTTGCGCATGTGTATGCCGCGATCCTGCTGGATGACGAAGCGCGTGGGCCCGCCGGCCTGACCGATGTGCAATTCGGCAGACTGCGCGAACCGATGCTGCGACTGGTTCAATGGGGTCGCACCTTTGGCGCGGCGTCCGCAACTGGTGCCTGGAAAATTGGCGACCTGAGCAATGCCGGTACCCAGTTGGGCCAGAGCCCCCTTCGCTCGCCTACGGTGTTTAACTTCTTTCGTCCGGGCTATGTGCCACCGGCAACCGCCTTGAGTGCCGGTGCGGTGGCACCCGAGTTTCAACTGGTCAACGAAAGCAGCGTGGGCGGTTATCTGAATTACCTGCAAGGTGTCATTTCTAACGGCATCAGCAGCGGCGACATCAAGGCGACCTACGCAGCCGAATTGCCGTTGGCGGCTGATGCGAACGCCTTGGTTGCGCGCGTGCAAAGACTGCTGTGTGCGGGGCAGCTATCTGCTGCCAGCCTGAGTCTGATCACCAACGCGGTGGCGGCCATGCCCGCCACCACCGACGCACAAAAGCGCAACCGGGTGAATGCCACCGTTTTGCTGGTCATGGCCAGTGCCGACTATCTGGTGCAAAAGTAAGGGTTCACCATGCATCTGCTCCAACCCCAATTGCATTCGCGTCGGGCCTTTCTCAAGCGCTCCGGCCAGTTGGCACTCTCTGGAACCGCCTTGCCGCTGGCGCTGAATCTGGCGGCCATGGGTGAGGCGGCAGCATTCAACGCCACCCCGGGTGACTACAAGGCGCTGGTCTGCGTTTTTCTCTATGGCGGCAACGACTACGCCAACACCGTAGTGACCTACGACGATGCCAGTTACGACCAGTACAGCGTCATACGTGGTGGAGGTGCGGGGCGCACGGCAGGCGGCATTGCGCTGGCGCAGAGTGCTTTGGTGCCGACGCTGCTAACCCCCACGGTGGCACCGGTGGATGTCTTGGGCGTATCGCGCCAGTTTGCGTTGAACCCTGCCATGACCGGGCTGGCCGGCTTGTTCAACAGCGGTCACGCAGCGGTGCAACTCAATGTGGGGCCGCTCGTGAAGCCCCTGACGCGGGCCCAGTACAACAGCAGCGACCGTGTCACCTACCCGCGCCCGCCGCAATTGTTTTCGCACAACGACCAGCAAAGTATCTGGCAGTCTTCTTCCCCCGAAGGGTCCACCGTGGGTTGGGGCGGAAATATGGGCGACCTGGCGCAGAGCCTCAATACGGCGGCCACGTTTAGCTGCATGTCGGTGACCGGCAATGCGGTGTTTTTGTCCGGCGACACGGCCTTGCAATACCAGGTCAGCACGGGCGGTGCCATCAAGATCAACGCGGCGGCATCGGGTGCCTCGGTCTATGGCTCCACCGCCGTCAGTGCCGCCATGAATAGCCTGCTGCAACAGAGCCGCAGCCATGTGCTCGAAAACGAATACAACAAGGTCAGCACCCGCGCCCTTGCGGCCGAAGGGCTGGTGTCCTCGGCATTGACGTTGCCGGCTCCCAGCACGGTGTTTGCTACTGACAGTCTGGCGCAGCAACTCAAAATGGTGGCCCGCCTAATCAAGGGGCGCAGCACGCTGGGCGCACGCCGGCAGGTCTTTCTGGTGTCGCAGGGCGGGTTCGATTTGCACGACAACCTGATTCGTGACCACGGTGGCCTGCTGGCCAAGGTAAGCGATGCCATGACGGCGTTTTACAACGCCACCGTCGAGATGGGGGTCGCCAGCCAGGTGACCAGTTTTACCGCCTCGGATTTCGGTCGAACACTGGCCTCCAACGGCGACGGCTCTGATCACGGCTGGGGCAGCCACCACTTTGTCGTGGGCGGTGCGGTGCGGGGGCAGCAGTTTGTCGGCACGGCACCACCGGTGAGCGTGGCCGATACCAAAGACAGTGGCGGCGTCTACTGGCCGCAGAACCAGTGGCATGTGGGGCAAGGGCGTCTGCTGCCCAGTACCTCGGTTGACCAGTACGCCGCCACGCTGGCGCGGTGGTTTGGGGTGGACCCTTCCGAGATGGCGGGCGTGCTGCCAAAAATCGTGAACTTTGG
>CAKZJN010000352.1 GCA_936943465.1 uncultured Rhodoferax sp. | reverse complement strand
GTCGAGTATTTGATCGAACTGGCAATTGACTTTGCTCAAAATCACATGAAACCGCAGGGTGCTTTGGTCGCCAAGGTCTTTCACGGTGCCAGTTATAACGCGGTGGTGCAGCGGTTCAAGGATGCTTTTGTAACGGTCAAACCGCTTAAGCCAAAGGCTTCGCGGGATCGCTCGTCCGAGACGTTTCTGATTGGCCTGGGACTGAAATAGTTGGATCAAAACCTTGCCATTTATATGGCTGTGCGGCTGAAAAAAACGCGTCCGTTGGCTTGAAACGCCTAAAATGGGGGCCACCTAGGTGAGCAGGGCTTAACCTACTTTGTATTGCGTCCTTTCTGGAGCTTCGTTTGAATAATCAGTGGTTTTCGAAAATTGCAGTGTGGCTCGTGATCGCACTGGTGCTCTTCACCGTGTTCAAGCAGTTTGATGCGAAGGGCGGCGGTGGAGCGGGCACGCTGGGTTACTCCGACTTTCTGGAAGAGGTGCGCAACAAACGCATCAAGAGCGCCGTGATTCAGGAGGGCCAGGGTGGTACCGAAATCATCGCGGTTACCAACGACGACCGTCGCGTAAAGACCACGGCCACCTACCTGGACCGTGGTTTGGTGGGCGACCTGATCAACAACGGCGTCAAGTTTGACGTCAAGGCGCGCGAAGAAGGTTCGCTGCTGATGACCCTGCTTGTGAGCTGGGGCCCCATGCTCCTGCTGATCGGCGTCTGGATTTATTTCATGCGCCAGATGCAGGGCGGTGGCAAAGGCGGTGCCTTCAGTTTTGGCAAGAGCAAGGCCCGTTTGCTCGATGAAAACACCAATACCGTGACCTTTGCCGATGTGGCCGGTTGCGATGAAGCCAAGGAAGAAGTGAAGGAAGTCGTGGACTTCCTGAAAGACCCATCCAAGTTCCAAAAGCTCGGTGGCCGTATTCCCCGTGGCCTGCTGCTGGTTGGCCCTCCCGGTACGGGTAAGACCCTGCTGGCGAAGTCGATTGCCGGTGAAGCCAAGGTGCCGTTCTTCAGCATTTCGGGTTCCGATTTTGTGGAAATGTTTGTGGGCGTGGGCGCATCCCGTGTGCGCGACATGTTCGAAAACGCCAAGAAAAACGCACCCTGCATCATCTTCATTGACGAAATTGACGCGGTCGGTCGCCAGCGTGGCGCAGGCCTGGGTGGTGGCAACGATGAACGCGAACAGACCCTCAACCAGATGCTGGTTGAGATGGACGGTTTTGAGACCAATGTTGGCGTGATCGTGGTGGCTGCTACCAACCGCCCTGACATTCTGGATGCGGCCCTGCTGCGCCCCGGTCGCTTCGACCGCCAGGTGTATGTGACCCTGCCCGATATCCGTGGCCGCGAACAGATTCTGAATGTGCACATGCGCAAGGTCCCTTTGGGGCAAGACGTGAGCGCCAGTGTGATTGCGCGCGGTACGCCCGGTATGAGTGGCGCCGATCTGGCCAACTTGTGCAACGAAGCCGCCTTGATGGCTGCCCGCCGCAATGCCCGCTTGGTTGAAATGCAGGATTTTGAGAAGGCCAAGGACAAGATCCTGATGGGCCCGGAGCGCAAGAGCATGGTCATGCCCGAAGAGGAGCGCCGCAACACGGCGTACCACGAAGCCGGTCACGCGCTGATCGGCAAGATCCTGCCCAAGTGCGACCCGGTGCACAAGGTCACCATCATTCCGCGTGGACGTGCCCTGGGCGTGACCATGAGCCTTCCGGCGCAGGACCGTTACAGCTATGACAGCGACTACATGCTGAACCAGATCAGCATGTTGTTTGGTGGCCGCATTGCCGAAGAAGTGTTCATGAAGCAGATGACCACCGGTGCCAGCAACGACTTTGAGCGTGCCACCCATATCGCCCGCGACATGGTGACCCGCTACGGCATGACCGATGCCTTGGGCCCGATGGTGTATGCGGAAAACGAAGGCGAAGTGTTCCTGGGCCGCTCGGTTACCAAGACCACCACCATGAGTGAGCAGACCATGCAGAAGGTGGACTCGGAAGTGCGCCGCATCATCGACCAGCAGTATTCGCTGGCGCGCAAACTGATCGAGGACAACCAGGACAAGATGCATGCCATGGCCAAGGCCCTGCTGGAGTGGGAAACCATTGACAGCGACCAATTGGACGACATCATGGCCGGCAAAGAGCCGCGTCCCCCTAAAGACTGGACGCCTCGTACACCGAGTTCCGGCAGCGGTGGTGACGGCGGTGCCGCGGCTTTAACGGCCGAAGCAACTCCAACCGTTGCCTGATTAGCTGTAACGGAGAAAACAACGGGGCGCAAGCCCCGTTTGTATTGATAGCCCCCATGCATTGGCAAACATCCCGCTTTCAGATTGACCTGTCGAAGCCCCGCATCATGGGCATCGTCAACGTCACGCCTGACTCGTTTTCAGACGGCGGGCAGTTCGCTTCCCGCAACTCTGCCATCGCCCATTGCGAGCAATTGCTCAAGCAAGGTGCCGATTTGCTCGACATTGGGGGGGAATCCACCCGACCTGGAGCCCCGATGGTTCCGGTGGAAGAAGAACTGGCCCGCGTGGTGCCGGTAGTGCGCCATGCGGTGACCTTGGGTGTGCCGGTATCGGTCGACACCTACAAGCCGGCTGTGATGCAGGCCGTGCTCGACCTGGGTGCCGACGTTATCAACGATATTTGGGCGCTTCGCTGGCCGGGCGATCCCCACGGTCAAACTGGTGTTCAGGTGGTCAGCAAGCACCCCAACTGTGGTGTTTGCCTGATGCACATGCACCGGGAACCGCAAACGATGCAGGTGGCGCCGATGGATGGGGATGTGCCGATGCAGGTGCGGGATTTCTTGAAACAGGCGGCCAATGCGTTACGGGAGCTTGGTGTGGACGCCGCGCGTATCAGCCTTGACCCCGGTATTGGTTTTGGCAAAACGGTGCAGCAGAATTTTGCGCTGTTGGCCCGGCAGGCCGAGTTACTGACATTGGGATATCCCGTGTTGGCCGGCTGGTCGCGCAAGTCCTCTTTGGCGGCGGTTACCCAGCGGTCTTTGGCGTCCGTTGCGACCATGGACGTTCGCGAGCGCATGGTACCCAGCGTGGCCGCGGCCATGCTGGCGGTGCAGCAGGGTGCGGGGATTGTGCGGGTGCACGACGTCAAGGAAACCCGGCAGGCGCTTGATGTTCTGGCCGCGATGGGCGCATCTGCGAAACTGGGCGATTGAGGCTCAGCACTTTATTCCATTCAAACAACAAGGAGATCCTTTATGGGACGGCAGTATTTCGGAACTGACGGCATTCGTGGCACGGTGGGGCAGTCCCCCATTACGCCTGACTTTGTGCTGCGACTGGCACATGCGGTTGGCCAGGTGCTCAGGAAGACAGAAGCGCGCCCCACCGTGCTGATTGGCAAGGACACGCGCATTTCAGGCTACATGCTTGAAAGCGCGATGGAAAGCGGCTTTAACTCTGCCGGGGTCGATGTGGTGCTGCTGGGACCTCTGCCAACGCCCGGCGTTGCGTATTTGACGCGCGCCCAGCGGGCATCGCTCGGGGTGGTGATCAGCGCCAGTCACAACCCGTTTGCCGACAACGGCATCAAGTTTTTCAGTGCGCAAGGGACCAAGTTGCCCGATGCCTGGGAGCTCGATGTGGAGGCGGCTCTGCAACAAGCCCCCGCTTGGGTGGAGTCTGCGCAGTTGGGCAAAACGCGGCGCTTGGATGACGCGGCAGGCCGCTATATCGAATTCTGCAAGAGCACCTTTGCAAATGATCTGACGCTCAAAGGTTTGAAGGTTGTGGTGGACGCTGCGCATGGCGCGGCGTACCAGATTGCGCCTAAGGTCTTTCACGAGTTGGGTGCCGAGGTGGTTTCGATTGGCTGCTCGCCCGATGGATTGAATATCAACCACGAGGTGGGTGCTACCCATCCGCAGGCGCTGGTCGCGGCCATGCGAGAGCTCAAGGCCGACTTTGGGGTTGCATTGGATGGCGACGCAGACCGCCTGCAATTGGTCGATAACGAAGGCCGCCTGTTTAACGGAGACGAATTGCTCTACCTAATGGCGGACGACCGCCTGGGGCGCGGTGAGGCGGTTCCGGGTGTGGTCGGCACCTTGATGACCAACATGGCGGTGGAAGTCGCACTGAAGGCCCGGGGCGTGCAATTTGTGCGGGCCAAGGTGGGTGACCGCTACGTGCTGGAAGAACTGGAGAAGAACCGCTGGATTCTGGGTGGCGAGGGCTCGGGCCACCTGCTAGCCCTGGATAAGCACACCACCGGCGATGGCCTGATTTCAGCGTTGCAGATCCTTCAGGCGCTGGTGCGGTCCGGTAAAACCATGGCGCAGTTGCTGGCCGGCGTAGCGCTTTTTCCCCAGACTCTCATCAATGTGCGCCTCAGCCCCGGACAAGACTGGAAATCCAACGCCGCGATGCAGGCGGCCACACAGGCGGTGGAGGCCGAGTTGGGCGACTCCGGGAGGGTGTTGATCCGTGCCAGTGGCACCGAACCTTTGGTGCGTGTCATGGTCGAAGCGCGCGATGCGGTACTGGCCCAGGCCTGTGCGCAGCGAATTGCGGACACCTTGCGGGCCTAAGGCGTGAGCGACTCCATCCGCATTGCCCTGGCAGATTACGCGAATGCACAACACGCGCAGGCCGTGGTACACATGCTGGATGCCTATGCGCGCGACCCCATGGGAGGCGGGCATCCGCTGAGCGACTTTGCGCGCGCACATCTGGTGGCTGAGTTGGCGCGAGTGCCCAACGCCTTCAGCTTGTTGGCCTTTGATGGTCTCTCAGACGACAAGCCTGTCGGGTTGGTGAATTGCATGCAGGGCTTTTCCACCTTCGCCTGCAAACCCTTGATCAACGTCCATGATCTGGCCGTTCTCGCCGGCTATCGCGGACAACGCATTGGAGAGCGCTTGTTGGAGCGGGTCGCGCAGATTGCGCGTCAACGCGGTGCCTGCAAAGTCACGTTGGAGGTTTTGTCGGGCAATGCGAGCGCTATGCGCTTGTACGACCGTGCCGGATTCGCTGCCTACACTCTGGATCCGGAGGCCGGTCAGGCACTGCTTTTGCAAAAGTGGTTGCCCTGACGCGGCGATCGGCGTCTCCGGGCAAGCGGGCTGCGTTTCAGGTTTCGGTTGTGCGACCCAGCCAGGTATTGGCGTCCGGGAGACTGTTGAAAACCTTGGTTTGATGCAGCGTTAACCGGGCTGCAATCGTCGAGTAAATGCGTTGCTGGATTTCGGAGTCCAGTGTCACGATCGCCACCTTCATAGCCGGATTGTTCATGAACGAGCCAATCCGCACCGCACGCACTTCGTTCAGTGCGTCTTGTGAAAACTCGGTGCGTTCCGTTTCCAGATAGTCGGAGACTTCAAAGCGAAGTGCTCCAAACCGGATGTCGGTAGCCACCTCCCTGACGGATTGCAGCAGTTCTTCGCCCGACACGCATCCACAGAACTTTTTGTAGACCCCATTGGGTTCCCAAACCAAAGAGTAAGGCATTCCATTCCTCAACTAAATTGCAATGCAGGCCCATTGCCGAAAGGGCTTGCGGGGCGTGTGCCCCAATGGCCTCAGTCTACGACGAAATTAGGGACATACCCTTACGTCATATATCTGACACACAACTGGTCAACAATCATTCACTGTGTTGTCATTGTCAGGGCTTGGTCTATGTCGCGTTCCACTCAAACTACAAAAAGCTCGATGGTGGGGGTGCTGGCGGACCTGCTGGATCGCGACCACAGCATTTTGTCATTCAATGCGCGGGTGCTGAACTGGGCCGAACGGGAAGACGTTCCGCTTCTGGAGCGACTGCGCTATCTGTGCATTGTGTCTTCCAATCTGGATGAGTTTTTTGAGGTGCGTGCCGAGCCGCATCTGGCTGCCTATCAGGCGGGTGACACGAAAGGCTTGTACTCGGTAGAGACCTTCGATCGGCTTTCTGCCTCGGTGCATGCGCTTGTTGAGCGCCAGTACAACCTGTACAACGATCAACTATTGCCCGCTTTTGAGAAGCAGCATATCCGGATCATCTCGCATGGCGAACGCACCGCGTCGCAACGCGCCTGGGTACGCCAGTATTTCAACCGGGAAGTCAAGCCGCTGCTGATTCCGGTGGGCCTTGATCCGTCGCATCCGTTTCCCCAGGTTGCCAACAAGTCACTGAATTTCATTGTGCGATTGGGTGGCAAAGACGCCTTTGGGCGGTCCAATGAAATTGCCATCGTCAAAGTGCCGCGGGTGTTGCCGCGCATGATTCGCATGCCTGCAAAAGAGTCTGGCTCCAAGCACCTGATCGTTTCTTTGTCGAGTGTCATTCGGGCCCATCTGACGGACTTGTTTCCAGGGCGCACGGTGGAGCAGTTCTCGCAGTTTCGCGTGACTCGGCATTCCGATCTCGCGGTGGACGAGGAGGATGTGAAGAATCTGCGCACGGCCTTGCGCCAGGGCCTGGTGCACCGCCACTATGGTCAGGCGGTTCGACTCGAAGTTTCGGCGGGCTGCTCTGACTTTTTGGCGAACATGCTGCTGGAACAATTTGAGTTGCCGCAGCAGGCGTTGTACCGCGTGCCCGGTCCGGTGAATCTGGTGCGTCTGACACAGGCCATCGATCTGCTTGATCGCCCCGATCTCTGTTTTCCAGCCTATCGGGGTTCCTATCCACAACAGATTGCGCCAGGCCAGTCCTTTTTTGAGCAACTGAAAAAGGGCGATATTCTGATTCACCAGCCTTTCGAGAGTTTCGACGGGGTGCTGGATTTTCTGCGGGAGGCCGTGCACGACCCGCAAGTGCTGGCCATCAAGCAGACCATTTACCGCACCGGTGCAGACTCGGAACTCATGGACCTGTTGCGTGAGGCAGTCCGGCGCGGCAAGGAAGTGACCGTGGTGGTGGAGCTCAAGGCGCGTTTCGATGAAGAAGCCAACATCAACTGGGCTGAAATGCTGGAATCGATTGGCGCACAGGTTCTCTACGGCGTTGTAGGACTCAAGACCCACGCCAAGATGATGCTGATCACCCGGCGCGAGGGGCGTGTGCTCAAGCGTTACGGACACCTATCCACCGGCAACTACAACCCCCGCACCGCCAAGCTGTATACCGATATCAGCCACATCACCGCCGATACCGCACTGACGTCGGACATGGAGCACGTGTTTGTGCACTTGGCCAGTCAGAGCCGCTTGCCCCCACTAAAGAAGTTGTGGATGGCGCCGTTCTATTTGCAACAGAAACTGATCGCGAAAATAGATGCGTTGGGTGATAGCGCCGCCAAGGGTGTTCCGTGTCGCATCATTGCCAAGATGAACGCGCTGACCGACGAGGCGCTGGTTCTGAGCCTGATGCGCGCCGGCAGTCTGGGCGTGCAAATTGACCTGATCGTGCGCGGCGCGTGTACCTTGCCGGCGCAGGTTCCCGGCAAGACCGACAACATCCGGGTGCGTTCCGTGATTGGCCGTTTCTTGGAACACTCCCGTGTGTTCTATTTTCAAGAGCGCGATGCCGAGGACATGATTCTCTCCAGTGCCGACTGGATGAATCGCAACATGGTTCGGCGCGTCGAACTGGCTTGGCCGGTGACCGATGCTGTACAGCGCCAACGCATTCTTGAAGAGTGCCTATTGGCGTACTTGTCGGACCGTGTGGATGCCTGGGAATTGGGGCCTGATGGTGAGTACACGCGCACCAAAGTGATCACACGCAAGAAGGTCATTGGGGCACAAGCCGCACTGATGGCGCGCTATCGGCGTGACGTTCGCGCCAAGTAAAAGGGGAATCGTGCAATGGACTTGATTCTGTGGCGGCACGCCGAGGCAATTGATCTGGATTTGGTGGGCGACGACATGATGCGCTACCTGACGCCACGCGGTGAAAAGCAGGCCGCACGCATGGCTGCCTGGCTTGACCGCCAAATGCCCGATGGCGCCAAAGTATTTTCCAGCCCTGCCGTGCGTGCCGAACAGACTGCGCATTTCCTGGGCCGCAAAGTGAAACTCAATGCGGCGCTGGCGCCCCTGGGAACACCCGAGCAATTGTTGGAGCTGGTGCAATGGCCGCATGCGAAAGGGTGCGTGCTGGTGGTAGGGCATCAACCCACCTTGGGACAGGTTCTGTCGCGCTTGCTGGGCATGCAGGCTGCCGAATGTGCCGTCAAGAAGGGTGCGGTCTGGTGGCTGAGGTACCGCGAGCGCGAAGAAGTCGCGCAGACCGTGGTGGTGGCGGTACAGTCTCCGGATGTCCTATAACGCACATATGGTGGCATTGCTCGTTTAAGGTTAAGCTTTGGCGATGACACCATTGCCAAGCGAAACTTCGTCAATCCCCTTGGTTCTGGTGGTCGATGACACGCCGGAGATCTTGACCATCATTCACAGCCTGTTGAGTCCGCTCTACCAGGTGAAAAGTGTGAACAGTGGGCGCAAGGGCCTGCGAATTGCCCAGTCGGAGCAGCCACCAGATCTCATTCTGCTGGACATCATGATGCCGGAGATGGACGGTTACGCCGTTTGCGCGCAGCTCAAGGCCGATCCCCGCACCCGCGAGATTCCGGTGATTTTTCTCACCGCCATGTCAGAGAGCGAGAACGAAGAGCAGGGCTTTGCGCTGGGCGCCGTCGACTATGTGACCAAACCCATCGGGCCCAGCGTATTGCTGGCGCGGGTCAAAACACAAATCGCTGCCTATTCCCAGCGTCGCAGTCTGGAAGGCATGTTCAAGGACGTGATCGAGTTTGCTCCGGTCATGTTCTTGATCACCGATGACCAACTGAACATTGTTCAGACCAACGCCCAGGCCGAGCACCATTTCGGTTACAACCGCCGGGACCTGCTGGGTAGGCGCATTACGCAGCTATTGCCCGATTGCCTGCGCTTTATGCAGACGCCCAGCACGCACTTGCATTCCGACCCTGGTGAGGCCCGGATCGATGCCAACCCCGAGTTGCAGTGTGTGCGCGCTGACGGGACCTTGTTTCCGGGCGCAGCGACGTTCAGCAACCTCGATACCCAGCGCGGACTCTTGCACACGGTCGTGCTGGTCAATGTGACCGACAAAATTGAGAACCTGAAGAAGCTCAATGATTCTCAAGAGCGCTTGCGGGAGTTCGCCGCCAGTAACGAGACCGCACGGGAGAATGAGCGCAAGACGATCGCGCGGGAAGTGCACGACGAGCTGGGTCAAGTCATGACCGGGTTGCGCATGAGTTTGTCCCTTCTGCCCATGCAGTACGGTGCACAAATTCCTGGGCTTGCCGTTCAGGTGGATGCCATGAAGGCACTGGTGGACCGGGCCATCAAAGGGGTGCGCAATATTGCCACGGTGTTGCGACCAGAGGCTTTGAATCTCGGCTTGGTCCCGGCCTTGGAGTGGCTACGGGACGAGTTCGTGCGCCACAACGCGGTGCACTGCAGCCTGGAATGTGTGGGCTCAACGGACCCGATCGATGAGCCTCGGGCGATGCTGATTTACCGCATTGTTCAGGAGTCGCTGACCAACGTAAGCCGCTACGCAAGTGCCAGCAGCGTCAGGATTCGGATCTCATTCACACCGAAAGAGATTGACGTGAGCATTGCAGATGACGGCTGTGGATTTGATGCCGGTGAAGTGATGATCAAGAAGACCTTTGGGCTGTTGGGCATGCGCGAAAGGGCGCTTACGCTTGGAGGGGATTTGCTGATCCTGAGTCGGCCAGGACAGGGAACCACGATTGCAGTCAAGGTTCCATTGAAGCGCCCGGCGCTGGAAGTCGCAGCATGATTCGCATCGTATTAGCTGAAGACCATGCCATCGTGCGTGCGGGGCTTAAGCAGATGTTTGCCATCATGCCCGACATGGAAGTGATTGCCGAAGCGGTGGATGGCGACAGCGTGTTGGACTGTTTGCGACAAACCCGCTGTGACATTCTTCTGCTCGACCTCAATATGCCCGGCCTCAGCGGCGCCGATCTGATTGCCCGCGTCAGGTCCCATTGGCCGCAGCAGGCGATTCTCGTTTTAAGCATGCATGACACCGCCCAGATTGCCTCACGGGCCTTGAAAGCAGGTGCCAACGGTTACGTCACCAAAGACAGTGAGCCAGAGGTTCTGCTCAACGCCATCCGCAAAGTGGCGGCCGGTGGTCGCTTCATTTCGGCCGAAGTGGCCCAAAAGCTGGCGCTTCAAGCAACCACCACCGGTGAGCAGTTGCCGCACATCAGCTTGTCGGAGCGTGAATTCGGGGTATTCAAATGCCTGATTCTTGGCATGGGCGTTAACGACATTGCCGAGCAGATGCATATCAGCAACAAGACGGTCAGCACCCACAAAGCCCGGCTACTGGAAAAGATGCACCTCTCTAGCGTGGCCGAACTGACGCGTTATGCGATGGACAACCAGCTATTTGACTGACGGGACCGGCCGGTTGTCGGGGGCGCTTGTTAGGTAGGAATTGCCCTACCTAAATCGGTTTTTGCTGAGTTCCAAATCAGACTTAACCGATACCCAATTTGATGGTCCAACGCGATGATTGGCCCATGAACACCAATCCCTGCGCCATCCGTCCGATCTCCAGCGCCTTGCGTGCGCGCACTGCTGATTTCTTCAAGATGGATGTGACACAACCCGCACGGACCAAGCCAACGCGTGACAGCAAACCGCTGCGTCGCTCGGTCAGCCCCTTGCAGGGCATCGAGTCGTGGGTGGGCAACGAAAACATGTGCCAAGGCCTTTGGGAACTGATGGCCCGTTGTTAAACCCCTTGGAGTTCCAGCTTCCAGGGAGTTTTGTCCCAGGCGAGCACTTCTTCCCGTAGCAAGTGCGCTGACTGCGGATAGGTTTCAGCCCAATCTGCACGACAGCTCAGACGCACCGTAGCGTCATCAGAGTCCAATCGCACCAGAGTCAATCCGTCCAGGTCCGGTTCGCGGCGCGCATGGCACAGAATCACGGCCAGACGCAGACACAGCAATTGGAAGACCATGGACTCGTCGCTGAGTGCTGCCTCAACCTTGCGCAATTTGCCCCGGTGCGCCAGCACCAGGAGGCTTAAGCGATGCAACTCCGACAGCGAGAATCCCATGGCGTCAGCGTTGTCCAGAATGTAGGCACCGTGCTTGTGATAGTCACTGTGTGAGATATGGCTGCCAATTTCATGGAGTTCGGCGGCCCAACGCAATTTGCGCATCAACCGTTCATTGCCGTGTTCGCTGGATTTGCGTTGGGGGTCCAGGAGCTGAGCAAACAGTGCGCAGGCCACTCTTCCCACGCGCTGCCCGTGAATCGTGTCGATGCCAAACTTGGTGGCCAGCCGATTGACACTGTTAATACGCAAATCGCCGGTAAATCCGGTGTCACCCAGCAAGTCACAAATCAGTCCGTGGCGCAGACCGCCGGACGCCATTTCCATGCTTTCAATACCTAACAGCCGGAACACCGAGCGCATGACACTTAAGCCACCACCAATGATGGCTTTGCGGTCCTCGCGCATGCCGGCCAACCGCAAGCGGTCCACGCTTTGCACAGAAACCAAGCGGTCCAGCAACCAGTCAAGCCCTTCTTGGGTGATATGCCCGGACGGCCAACCCGCGGCGACCAGCACATCGCCAATGGCGCCGACCGTCCCGGCCGAGCCGTAGGCCGTATCCCAGTTGTCTGGGTGATAGGCTTCAAACGCTTCATCCATGACGGCAGTGGCAGCGACCTCCGCCATCTCAAATGCGCGGGGGGTGAACTGGCCATCGGGAAAATAACGCTTGGACCAGGCGATGCTGCCCACCCGGAACGATTCCATTTTCTTAGGGGTGCGGCCGTGACCCAAAATCAGCTCGGTCGAGCGGCCGCCGATGTCAATCACCAGGCGACGCTCTTCTGACAACGGGAGCATGTGTGCGACACCCTGGTAAATCAGCCGAGCTTCTTCGCGACCGGAAATGACATCAATCGGGAAACCCAGGATCTGGTTGGCACGAACGAGAAACTCGTCGCGGTTGCGGGCTTCGCGCAAGGTCTGCGTGGCCACGGCGCGCACTTCGTCGGGCTTGAAGCCGGCCAGGCGTTCGCCGAAACGTGCCAGACAGTCCCAGCCGGCCTGCATGGCTTGGGGGGTCAGATTGCGGTTTTCATCGAGCCCGCCGCCCTGTCGGACGGTTTCTTTCAGGTACTCGGTACGGAGGAATTCGCCATGATCAATCCGCCCGATTTCCAGACGAAAACTGTTGGAGCCCAAATCCACGGCGGCGAGGCGATTTCCGGAATGCATGAAGTGGTTTTCTGTTGCCTTGTTGCTGCATCGGGAAGCATAGCACTGGGCGTTTGGCACTCCTCAGAGCGCCATATCCTGCATCCTGGACGCATTGTTATTCTGCAATGGTCGCTCAATTGAATGAAGGATTTGTGACAAAAGAATTGCAAATTACTGAATGTTGGCCTGCTGGTTGTCCTTACGCAACGGGTGAGGCGCCGCTACCGGTGCCATAGCCCGAAATCACTCGGATGGGTGTGTTGCGCTTAGCCGACGCTTGGGATTTCTTCGGTCAGATTTTCCAGACGTTCAAGCACATCCGGCAGCCCAAGTTGGCACCAGGCTTCATCGAACAGGGAGTCCAGCATTCGCTGCAGGCTGAAGATTTTCCAGAACATGGCGGTCTCCTATGAAAGTGGATCGATGGCCGCAACGATAGGTCAGGGCTGTGACCACTCCGTGACGCCCCGGTTAAATATTCTTGACGGTGCGCGCAAGGGGTTGCGCCCTGCGTCGGGCAAAGCGGGCTCTTTGCAGCGCCAGCATCTCGGTCGTAGCCCAAATAAGGCATGCTGGAACGGCCAGCGCACGAATCAGGTTGAATCGATGAAACATAGATGAAAACCTCAGAAAGTTGGGGCGACCTTAAAGCCCTTGTGTGACAGAAATTTGTCACACGGCGGCGCTAAGCTCATCTGGTGCAAGCCTCCGAATTACCTGAACTCGCCGCGCTGCTCCGCATAGTGGAGTTGGGTGCTGGCAATCTGGATTGCCGCGAAGTGTGCGTCGTGTCTTCACCCGAAGGCAACTATCCGGTACATGCCATTACGCTGGGCAACCCGGACCCCTCTATCCCGGCGGTGGGTTACTTCGGTGGCGTTCACGGCCTGGAGCGCATTGGCGCCGAGGTGGTGATCGCTTACCTGCAAAGTCTGGTCATGCGCTTGCAGTGGGACAGCACCCTGCACCGGCAACTCGAATCCGTGCGTCTGGTGTTTATGCCTCTGGTGAATCCCGGCGGTATGCGCCTGGGTACGCGCGCCAACCCCAATGGGGTGGACCTCATGCGCAACGCACCGGTTGACTCGCAGGAGCCTGTGCCGTTTTTGGTGGGCGGGCAGCGCTGGAGCAGCAGTCTGCCCTGGTACCGTGGTCCGGCCGGAGCGCCTTTGCAAGTGGAAAGTGCGGCCTTGTGCGAGGTGGTGCAGACCGAGTTGCTGAGCCGGCCCTTTAGTCTGGCGCTGGACTGCCATTCGGGCTTTGGCGTGTCGGATCGTCTGTGGTTTCCGTATGCCCATACGCGGGCACCGATTGCCCATCTGGCCGAGATGCATGCTCTCAAATGCATCTTCAGTCAGTCGAATAGCCACCATCGCTACACGGTGGAGCCGCAAAGCCGCCAATACCTGGCCCACGGAGATTTGTGGGACCACCTGTACCTACAGGCCAGCGTGGAGCCCGAGCGCATCTTTCTGCCACTGACGCTGGAGATGGGCTCCTGGCTGTGGGTGAAGAAGAACCCACGCCAACTGTTTTCCCGGCACGGCATTTTCAATCCCTTGATTGAGCACCGGCAACAGCGCGTGCTGCGCCAGCACCAGATGCTGCTCGACTTTTTGTCCCGTGCGGCCTGTGGCTATGCGCGCTGGTTGCCTGGCAAGCAGGCCCGTGCGGCCCAGCATGCGCAAGCTTTGCAGGAGTGGTACTAGGCTGTGCAAACCTGGATCTTCATTCGGGGTCTCACGCGATCTTCTTCGCACTGGGGCGACTTCATTGCCGAATTTGAGCGTGCCTTGCCAGCGCGGGTCATTGCTTTGGACTTGCCTGGCAATGGGAGTCTCTGCGGCCAGTCCAGCCCGACCAGCGTGGCTGAAATGGCCGAGGCATGCCGGGCTCAGTGGCTTTCCAGGGGGGAGGGCGGCCCGGTGCATGTTTTGGCCCTGTCGCTGGGGGCTATGGTCGCCACGCAATGGGCGAATCAGTGGCCGGGAGAGGTGCAGCGCCTGGTGCTGGTAAGCACCAGCATGCGGCCGCTCAATCCGTTCTGGCAGCGCATGAAGCCCGGGGCTTTGGCGGCTTTGTTGTGGAGCATGGCTGGCAATGGCAACGGTGCCATCAAGCTGGAGCAAACCATCTTGCGCCTCACCGCGAATCACCCGCGCTACGAGGTGTTGATGGATTGGTGTGTGGAGCGGGCGCGCAACCCGGTATCCGCTCGCAATGCGCTACGCCAATTGTTGGCAGCCGCCCGCTACCTTGTGCCAGACAAGCCACCGGTTGCTCGCACGCTGGTGCTGGCAGGCGAAATGGATCGATTGGTGTCGGTGGAATGCACGCGAGCGATCATGCAGCACTGGGGCTGCGAAGGGGCCTTGCACCCCACCGCGGGCCATGATCTGACGCTGGATGATGGCCCTTGGGTGATCGATCAAATGACGCGTTGGATGCAGCGCGTCAGTGTGAACGACACCTGATTCAGTCAGCCTTGGCAGGACGACCGGTTTTCAGGCTGGGCACTGCGCGAATGGCCGCCAAAAGGGCTGCGTCAGACAGGGCAGCCAACGCCTTGATGCCGGCACGAAGAAGTTCGGTCTTCTTGACCGGGTTCGCCAGTTTGGTGGCGCGCGCCTTCAACTCGTCCAGCACTGCGTACTCTGCTTTGGGGATGGAGATGCTGTCACGCACCATCTTGATTTTTTTGTCTTTGGCGGGCTTGGGTGTGGCGACCTTCGGAGCAGCTTTTGCTTTAGCGACCTTGGGCTTCGCGGCAGCCTTGGGTGCGGCTTTGGGAGCAGCCTTGGCGGCAGCTTTAGGTGCGGCTGCCTTCACCGGCTTTTTCGCAGCCTTGGGTGCTGCTTTGGCTGCAGCCTGGGGCGCCACCTTTGCAGCAGGCTCTTTTTTGGCCGGTGCGGTGGCCTTCTTTGCGGAGGGCTTGGCAGCCGGTTTTGCGGCCGGCGTTACAGCGGGGGCAGGGGCGGCAACGCTGGCAGCAACAGCTTGATCAATGGGGGTGCTTGCTTGCATAAATGACTCCTTTTAAACGATATATACAGTTTATATCGTTTTATTTGCAGGGTCAATCGGACGGCTTAGCCCCAATGGTGTTGGGTGTTTGCGCGGGAATAGGCCTGCCGGGAGCGACACTGCGCCTGATGGCGGGCCGGGTCTCCTGCAAACGGGCTGGATTAAGGCCGCGCGGTGGCGAGCAGTTGGGCGCGCATGGTGCCATACGCATGCTCAGAAAGGGACTTGCGGGTATGGCCGGTTGCAGGAACCCGGTCACCGATGTGCACCACCGCATGCGTGGCTGGCAACCGGGTGATGGTGCGCAAGGAATCGAGCAGGGACATGGTTCCGGTGAAGTGCACACCGCGGGCGAGTTCGCCGGTGGCCTTGTCCCGGTAGCGCAGGGTTAGCAACTGGACTTGGCCTTCGGACCGGACGGCGCTCTCAAAAATGTTGGCGTGAAAGGGGGCAAGGTCGTCGCCATTGGTGCTGGTGCCTTCGGGGAAAACAATCACCGCCTGGCCCTGCGCGATGGCCGAAACGGTGTGGTCCACCATGGCGCGGGCCGAGCGGGGGGAACTGCGATTGACAAAAATCGTGCCACAGGCCTGCGCCAGGGATCCCACCACCGGCCAGTTCCTGACTTCGGTTTTTGCTACAAAAGTGCCCGGCAGGATTGCCTGAAGCACCAGAATGTCCATCCAGGACAGGTGGTTGGACACCACCAGCCCGGCAAAATCTGCCGGGGGTGGGGAAGGGCACTGCACTTCGACATCCAGCGCACGCAGCATTCGCACGGACCATTCCCTGATTTCTGCCTGTCGCTGCGCCTTGGCCAAACGCGAGAACCGCACGCCGACCACCCAGCCGGCGCGGCCGAAATGCCAGGCGATCAGCACCCATTTCCACCAGGAAAGCTTGCGCGGTCCTGGTTTTTGCTTGTGACCAAGCACCTTGTTGGTCCGGGTTTACTTCTTCGGGGGCAGCAGCACGGCGTCGATGATGTGCACCACGCCATTAGACGCGGCAATGTCGGCCGTGGTGACGGTAGCGCTGTCGACTGTGACAAAGTCACCGGCTTTGGAAAGTTCCAGCGTAGCGCCGTTGAGCGTCTTGACCTTGGAGTTCTTGATCGAAGCCGCGTTCGCTTGAACGGCCAGCACGTGGAAGGTCAGCACGTCTTTCAGCTTTTCGGGGTTCTTGGCGAGGTCGTCCATGGTCTTGGCGGGTACGGCCTTGAACGCGTCATTGCTGGGTGCAAACACCGTGTAGGGGCCGTCGGCCTTCAGGGCCGCGGTCAAACCGGCGTTTGCCAACAAGCCGTTCAGGGTGCTCAAGGACGGGGTCTTTGCAATCGTGTCGGCCACATTGGCGGGTGCCGAAACCGTGGCACAGCCGCTCGTCAAGGCCGCAATGCCAATGGCCACACAAGCCACTACGGCGCGGCGGGACAGAAACGATGCGAAGTTCGTTGGGTTCATCGGGTTGCTCCAGTTGAAAAAACTGGAGAGTAAGAAACTTATGTGACAAAGCGGTGACAATTTGCCCAAACATTGACGACCTTCAAGGTGAATCGCAAAATTGGCACGCAGTCATATCTTTGTCACAAAACTTTCTTAGAGTCCAAGATGTTCCATAAACACCAACCTGAGGGCTTTTCATGAAATCGTCGTTCAACCAATCTTTGCTGGCTTTGGCCACTGTGGCAGCATTTAGCTTTTCCGGTACTGTGGGCGCGCAGGAAATCACCGGCGCCGGCGCAAGCTTTCCGGCTCCCATTTACGCCAAGTGGGCCTCAGACTACAACAAGGCCACCGGCGTCAAGGTGAACTACCAGTCCATCGGCTCCGGTGGTGGTATCAAGCAAATCGACTCCAAGACGGTCGACTTCGGTGCATCTGACATGCCCCTGACCGATGACGTGCTCAAGTCCAAGGGCCAGGTCCAGTTCCCGACCGTGATTGGTGGCGTGGTACCCGTGATCAACGTCAAGGGCATCGAACCCGGTCAGCTCAAGCTGAACGGTCAGGTGCTGGGCGACATTTTCCTGGGCAAGATTGTCAAGTGGAATGACGCTGCCATCAAGGGCCTGAACCCCAGCCTGAATCTGCCCGACACCGCCATTGCCCCCGTGCGCCGCGCGGACGGCTCCGGCACCACCTTCATCTTCACCAACTACCTGAGCAAGGTGAATGCTGAGTGGAAGTCCAAAGTGGGCGAAGGCACAGCCGTGAACTGGCCTGTGGGCGCCGGTGGCAAGGGCAACGAAGGCGTGTCCGCTTTCGTGAACCGCCTGCCCAACTCGATTGGCTACGTGGAATATTCCTACGTGAAGCAAAACAAGATGAACTTTGCTGTGATGCAAAACGCGTCCGGCGCCTTTGTGCAGCCTGACGATGATGCGTTCAAGGCCGCTGCTGCCGGTGCCGATTGGAACAAGTCCTTCTTCCAGATTCTGACCAATCAGAATGGCAAGGATGCTTGGCCCATCAGCGGCGCAACCTTCATCCTGATGCACGCCAAGCAAGACAAGCCCGCCAACGGCACCGAAGTGCTGAAGTTTTTCAACTGGGCCTATGCCAACGGTGGCAAGACTGCGGCCGATCTGGACTACGTGCCCCTGCCGGCTTCCGTGGTTGCTTTGATCCAAAAGTCCTGGGGTGAAATCAAGGACACCGGCGGCAAAGCCATTGCATTCAAGTAAATAGTCCGCAGGGTTCCCCATGTCTTCCACTCTCATGCATGGGGATGCCCCTGCCGGTTTGACAGAACAAGAAAAGGCACGCGCCATGACTTCTCCGCAAGGCCCCAAGCGGGCCCGTTCCGGCCCATTTGCTGATCGCCTGTTTGGTTTTTTGGCCAAAGGTGCGGCCATCTTTACGCTGGGCTTATTGCTGGCGATATTGACCTCGCTGACCATCAGCGCCTGGCCGGCGATTGCCAAGTACGGACTGGGCTTCCTGACCAGTACGGCATGGGACCCGGTGCAGGAGGAGTTTGGTGGCCTGGTGATGATTTACGGCACGATCGCCACGTCCATCATTGCCTTGTTGATTGCGGTGCCAGTGAGCTTTGGCATTGCCTTGTTCCTGACGGAGCTGTCACCGGCTTGGCTGAAGCGCCCGCTGGGCACGGCGATTGAATTGCTGGCGGCCATTCCGTCCATCGTGTACGGCATGTGGGGTCTGCTGATTTTCGGGCCGGTGTTGTCCGAATACGTGCAGCAACCCTTGCAAGCTGCGTTGACCGGTGTGCCGTATCTGGGTGCCTTTGTGTCGGGCCCGCCAGTGGGTATCGGCATTTTGTCGGCCGGCATCATTCTGGCCATCATGATCATCCCGTTTATTTCGGCGGTGATGCGCGATGTGTTTGAAGTCACGCCGCCCATGCTGAAGGAATCGGCCTACGGTCTGGGTGCTACTACCTGGGAAGTGGTTTCCAAAATTGTGTTGCCTTTCACCAAGACCGGTGTCATCGGCGGAATCATGCTGGGTCTGGGGCGCGCCATTGGCGAGACCATGGCGGTCACGTTTGTGATCGGTAACTTCAACCAGCTCGATTCCCTGAGCTTGTTCCAGGCGGCCAACAGCATTACCTCCGCCCTGGCCAATGAGTTTGCCGAAGCCGGCGAGGGCTTGCACCAAGCGGCTCTGATGTACCTGGGCCTGGTGCTGTTCTTTATTACCTTTGTGATCCTGTCCTTGTCCAAGCTGCTGCTAGCCCAACTGCGCAAGAGCGAAGGCGCCAAATCATGATGTCACCTGAAGTCCGTGCGGCGCGCGCCGCTAAATTCGCGCAGCGCAATGTGGTCAACAAGATTGCCACGGCACTGGCCCTGAGCGCCATGGCGTTTGGCTTGTTCTGGTTGTTCTGGATCTTGTTTGAGACCGTTCGCCAGGGCATTGGCGGGCTGACGCTGGCCACCCTGACACAAATGACCCCCGGCCCCAATGAAGAGGGCGGCCTGGCCAATGCCATTTACGGTTCGCTTCTGATGGTGGCGTTGGCCACTTTTGTCGGAACACCGGTGGGCGTGATGGCCGGTATTTATCTGGCTGAGTTCGAGCCCAAGGGTTGGCTGGCCAATGTGACGCGCTTTGTGAATGACATTCTCCTGTCGGCCCCCAGCATCGTGATCGGCTTGTTTGTGTATGCCGTGGTGGTACACCCGACGCACACCTTCTCGGCCCTTGCCGGTGTGTTGGCGCTGGCCCTGATCGTGATTCCGGTGGTCATTCGCACCACCGAGAACATGCTGCAACTGGTTCCCCCGGGCCTGCGCGAAGCCGCTTACGCCCTGGGTGCTCCCAAGTGGAAGGTGATTCTGAGCATCACCCTCAAGGCCGCCCGCACCGGCGTGATTACCGGCATTTTGCTGGCGGTGGCGCGCATCTCGGGTGAAACCGCTCCGCTCTTGTTTACCGCGCTGTCCAACCAGTTCTGGACCTCCAGCCTGGGCCAACCCATGGCAAGCCTACCGGTCACCATCTTCAAGTTCGCCATGAGCCCGTATGAAAACTGGCAAAAGCTGGCCTGGGCCGGCGTGTTCCTGATCACCCTTGCGGTGCTTGGCCTCAACATCCTGGCGCGGGTACTGACCCGTTCCAAGCACTAAACACCTTTGCTGCGCTCAGCCATCCGTACCCACTAGAAAAGACAACGCCATGCTTGCAACACCTCCTGTGATTGAAAAGACCAAGATTGCCGTAAAGGACCTGAACTTCTTTTACGGAAAGTTCCATGCCCTCAAAGGCATCAACCTGGAAATTCCCGAGAAGAAGGTCACCGCCTTTATCGGTCCCTCCGGTTGCGGCAAGTCCACATTGCTGCGCATCTTCAACCGCATGTTTGAGCTCTACCCCGAGCAACGCGCGGAAGGCCAGATCCTGCTTGACGGCGAAGACCTGCTCACCAGCAAAGAAGACGTGGCGCTGCTGCGCGCGAAGGTTGGCATGGTGTTCCAGAAGCCCACGCCGTTCCCAATGTCCATTTACGACAACATTGCTTTTGGCGTGAAGCTGTTTGAGAACCTGAATGCCACCGACATGGAAGAGCGTGTCGAGTGGGCGCTGCGCAAGTCGGCGCTGTGGACCGAAGTGAAAGACAAGCTGCACCAAAGCGGCAGCAGCCTGTCGGGTGGCCAGCAACAGCGCCTGTGCATTGCGCGCGGCATTGCCATCAAGCCCGAAGTGCTCCTGCTCGACGAGCCCTGCTCGGCGCTGGACCCGATTTCTACGGCCAAGGTGGAAGAACTGATTGTGGAACTCAAGGAGGACTACACCGTGGTCATCGTGACCCACAACATGCAGCAAGCGGCCCGTTGCAGCGACTACACCGCCTACATGTACCTGGGCGACCTGGTGGAGTTTGGCGCGACCGAACAAATGTTCTTCAAGCCCACCCGCAAAGAGACAGAAGACTACATCACCGGCCGTTTCGGCTGATCCCTGGCAACGTAGAGGAAATCCCATGCCCGAAAAACACTTGTCGACCCAGTTTGATAGCGAACTGACCTCCGTATCCAGCCAGGTGATGGAAATGGGCGGTCTGGTTGAATCCCAGATCCGTCAGGCCATTTACTCGCTGTCCCAGTTCAGTATGGAAGCCACCGAGCAGGTTTCTGCCAACGAGGCCCGTGTCAACGCGATGGAAGTCGAGATTGACCATGCCCTGTCCAGCATCATTGCGCGGCGTCAGCCCACGGCGCGCGATTTGCGCCTGCTGATTGCCATTTCCAAGACCACCGCCAATCTGGAGCGTGTGGGCGACGAAGCCGAAAAAATCGCCCGCATGGTGCGTTCCATCATCCAAAGCGGCGCTCCCCGTTCGTTGCCGTCGTTGGAGTTGCGTGTTGCTGCCGATCTGGCCTCGGGTCTGCTGAACAAGGCGCTGGATGCGTTTGCTCGCCTGGATGTGAATGCCGCCGTAACCATCCTCAAGGAAGATGACCTGATCGACCAGGAATTTGACGGCTTTGTGCGCAAGTTGGTGACCTACATGATGGAAGACCCGCGCACCATCTCGCCCAGCCTGGACTTGCTGTTCCTGGCCAAGGCGATTGAGCGCATCGGTGACCACTCCAAGAACATCGCTGAGTTCATTATCTATGTGGTCAAGGGCGAAGACATTCGCCACACCAGCATGGAAAAAATCGAATCCGTGGTCCGCTAAGGAATCTCTCATGCGAAACATGCCCGCGGTGCTGGTGGTCGAAGACGAGCCCAGCATTGCCGAACTGATAGCCGTTAACTTGCGTCACAACGGTTTTCGGACGACCTGGTCGATTGACAGCGCCAGTGCCGAGCGCGAGATTGAATCGGCGGTGCCGGATTTGATTTTGCTGGACTGGATGCTGCCCGGTGAAAGTGGCTTGGTGCTGGCCAAACGCTGGCGCGCCAACCCGCGCACCAAGGAAGTGCCGATCATCATGCTGACCGCGCGCGGCGATGAGGCCGACCGTGTGGCCGGGCTCGATGCCGGTGCCGATGACTACATTGTCAAACCTTTCTCCACCAAAGAACTGCTGGCCCGCGTGCGCGCGGTGCTGCGCCGCAAGGGTCCGGAAGATGTAGGCGAAAAGGTCAGTGTTGCGGGCTTGACGCTCGACCCGAGCACCTACCGGGTCACGTTTGAGGACGCCATGCTCAAGCTGGGTCCCACCGAGTTCAAGCTGTTGCAGTTCTTCATGAACAGTGCCGAGCGCGTACACAGCCGCGCACAGTTGCTCGACAAGGTGTGGGGCGACCACGTCTACATTGAAGAGCGCACGGTGGATGTGCACGTCAAGCGCCTGCGCGAAGCCCTGGGGGGCGCGGGCAATATGGTTGAAACGGTGCGGGGTGCTGGTTATCGCCTGACCGCCCGGCCACTTATTCCGATCACGCCAACCGAAAAAACCAGTGCTTGAGCGGCTACAGTAGGCCATGCTTTGGCGCATTGTTTCTTTCCTGCTGTGTCAGGCGCTTCCGGCGCTGGCCGCCTGGATATTCTTCTCCGGCTCGGGTGAGCGCGAGGCGCTTGCGCTGCTGAGTGCGTTGGCGGGCTGCTATCTGTGGTGGTTGCTCGACGCCTTGCGTGGCCGGCGCATTTTGCTGTGGTTGCGCTCGGGTGATACCTCGCAGATTCCGCTAGGTGGCGGTTTGTGGGGTGAACTGTTTGATCGCATTCGCAAGCTGGTGCGTGCCCGTGACCGCGCCGTCTCGGAAAGCGACAAACGGCTGGAGGAGTTTTTAGCCGCTTTGCAGGCGTCACCCAATGGCGTGGTGCTGCTCGATGCCGAGGGGCGTATCGAGTGGTTTAACCAGACTGCGGCAGACCACTTTGGCTTGGACTCCGGTCGCGATCTTCAGCAACACCTGGGTAATCTGGTGCGTGACCCGGGCTTTGCTGCGTACATGTCTGCCAAAGATTTTCGTCACGACGTCGAGATGCCGGGTCGTAGTAGCTCCAACACCAAGCCGGTCAAGCTTTCGGTGCAATTGCATCCGTATGGAGAAGGCCGCAGCTTGCTGCTGTCACGGGACGTTACGGCAGTTGAGCAGGCCGAGGCCATGCGGCGCGACTTTGTGGCCAATGTCTCCCATGAAATTCGCACGCCTCTGACCGTGCTGGCGGGCTTTGTCGAGACACTACTTTCACTGCCGCTCAACGAAGAAGAGCGCACACGCTACCTCGGCCTGATGGAATTGCAGGCCCAGCGCATGCAAACCCTGGTGAACGATTTGCTGACGCTGTCGCGTCTGGAAGGCAGCCCCTTGCCTCCTGCCAAAGATTGGGTCGTGCTGGACTCGTTGATGGCGCAATGCCAGCAGGAAGCACGCGACCTTTCGGCACTGCTCAGCGCCGCACCACGCGCATTGCACTTCAGCCTGGACGGACCCATGGAGGTCGCAGGTTCGGCATCAGAAATTCACAGCGCCATGTCCAACCTGATTGGCAATGCGATTCGTTATTCACCCGCTGGCAAGCCGATTGAAGTGCGTTGGGTTAGCCTGCCGCAAGGGGGCGCAGAGTTCAGCGTACGGGACCAGGGGCAGGGTATTGCGCCCGAGCACATTCCGCGCTTGACCGAGCGGTTTTACCGGGTCGATCGCAGCCGTTCGCGCGAGACCGGTGGAACCGGCTTGGGCTTGGCCATCGTCAAGCATGTGTCGCAGCGGCATGGTGCAGAACTCAGCATCGAGAGCACGCCCGGCAAGGGTTCCACCTTTGCCATTCACTTTCCTGCAGGTCGCGTGCGCCAGAAGCAGATCGCGTAGCGCCAGTGTTTTTCAGCGTCGGCGGTACAGCAGAACGGTCTCATTGCCGTCCGCCGGATGGTGCATCTGGGCCATCAGGTCCCACTGGGTTTGATTGACCCAACGCGGCTGCATTGTGGCTTCGCCGGGTTCCGAAATCAGCCACGGGCATTGCGCCTGCGCCTGTATGGGTTTGAGCTCCAGTTGTCCGTAGATCTGAAAGGCGGCGAGTTTGCCGGCCTTTAGTCCAAGCGTCTCCACACAACCGCGCGGCTCCATACGCTCCAGCGTGTGACGGACCAACGCGTTGTAGCTCTGCGTGTAGTTCAGCAAGGGCATCCACAGCGTCATAAGCAAGGTCCAGCACAGTGCGGCGCCACCAGCGGGTAGCACCAGACTTTTCCAGATGGCGGCGCGGTGCCGTCCCACCCGCCATTTCACCAGCCAGCCCCAGACCAGCGTCGCGACCACCGCGATGGCAAACGCCAGCCAAGAAAACTGGGGCTCGAACCCTGGCGCAAGCCGCGCCACATTGGCGGCCGGTTGGCTGGGAAAACCGGTTTGCATCGCAATCCAGACCACCCAAATGATGATGCCGCAGCCACAAAAGAACAGCAGCGTGAACCAGTCAATCAAAGCCGCAACTTGCCGCTTGAGGGTGGGCAGGGCAAAGGCCGCCAGCGCTGCGTAGGCCGGTAAGCCCAGTAGCAGCGTGCGGTCGGGGGAACTGGTGGTGAGCGTGGAGCCCAGGGTCACCAACACAAACCAGACCGGTAGTGCCAGATGGCGGCTCAGGTTCTTGCTGAACAGATGCGCTCGCCAACGCCAGACGGTCCACAAGGCCAGCGGCCAGGCTGGCCAGGTGAACCAGGTCAGCAACTGCAGCGCGCTGCTGAGTTCGGCCAGCGTGGCGGCCGGAATTTCGATCTTCCAGCGCCATAGGTCTAGCCGCAGGAATAGAAAAGCGCACAAGCTGGCGCAGGCGGCCAGGAGTGTCACGGTGCGTGCCGGGAGGAGATCGCGTTCGGTGCTGTCGTCGCCGGTCTTGCGTTCCAGCAAGTGAATGGCAGCGCCGCCCGTGGCAAACAACAGTGCCAGCGTCGGCGCGCCACTCAGTCCCAAACCGAGAACACCTAGCGCGGCGCAGAGCAGCGCGGTACGCCAATGGAAATGCAGCGTGGCCAGGGCGTAAAACAGCAGGGCTGCAAATCCGAGTTGCGCCACAGCGGGGTTGGTTTCATGCCCCAGTTGCGCCAGACCCAGGCAGGCAATGAACGCCAGCAGCCCACCGTCGGCCATGGCGCGGGCGTAGTCTTTAGGGAGCGCTTCGCCGCCAAAGGCAAACGCCACCGGCTGCGCGCCGGGACTGCGCGCCAGGTAATAGGTGCCGTACCAGGTGGCCGCCAGCGCTAGTGCCAGCAAGGCCATGTACGGCAAGCGGGCCAGGGCATCTCCAGCGAGCCCTGTGGGGCCCCATTGAATTGCCCAGGCACCCAGCCAATAGGGCAGAAGCGCTGGATTTTCCGGTGTGATGCCTACCAGCGTCGGGTGCAGCCACTGCGCCGAACCACTGGCTAACTCCCACATATAGCCCAGAGCGGCAACATCGTCGATCTTCCAGGCATCGCGCCCCACAAAGCCTGGCAGCAGATAAGCCAGACAAAACAGCAGCAGCGCGCCCCGTGGCAAACGGCGTGCCGCAGCCTGGGCAACGATGGCGGGAGTGGTCGGATTCACAGGTGCGCAGTATGACTATGAAAGAGGCAGAAAAAAAGCAGCACGGAAACCCGGGCTGCTTTTTTCAATGCGGATCAGGCCTGAGCCTGACGCCGGATTACTTGGCTGCGGTCTTGCCGAAGCGGTTACGGAACTTCTCAACGCGGCCGCCCATGTTGTCCACGGACTTCTGTGTACCGGTGTAGAAAGGATGCGATTCGCTGGTGGTATCCAGCTTGAACAAAGGCAGCTTGCGGCCGTCTTCCATGTCGATCATTTCTTTGGTGTTGGCGCAAGAACGTGTCACGAACTTGAATCCGTTGGACATGTCCTGGAAGCAAACTTCGCGGTAGTTGGGGTGAATGCCTTCTTTCATATCTCTCTCCATCAGTTGCGCTAGCCGCCCCAGCCTATTCCAGGGTACTTATCGCGTAAAGCCTTAGATTATAACCTACAGCAACCACTTTGCTGAAATCGCTCGCTCGAGCGCCGCCGGGCCGCCCCAAGGCGCGAGGGCCCCCTCGGGGGGCAGCGACCCACACGCAGTGGGGAAGCGTGGGGGCTAGTTTCAGCCGCCCCGGCGCATCATGTCGAAGAATTCGCTGTTGTTCTTGGTGGCGCGCATTTGCTTCAGAACCATCTCCATGGACTCGATTTCATCCATGTTGTAGAGGAATTGGCGCAGGATGCGGGTTTTTTGCAGAATTTCGGGTTGCAGCAGCAACTCTTCGCGGCGCGTGCCGCTGCGGTTGAGCTGGATCGACGGGAAAATGCGCTTCTCGTACAAGCGACGGTCCAGGTGCACTTCGCTGTTGCCGGTGCCCTTGAACTCCTCAAAAATCACTTCGTCCATGCGGCTGCCGGTATCGACCAGCGCGGTGGCGATGATGGTCAGCGAGCCGCCTTCTTCCACGTTGCGCGCGGCGCCGAAGAAGCGCTTCGGACGCTGCAGCGCGTTGGCATCCACACCACCGGTCAGTACCTTGCCGGAGGAGGGGACGACGTTGTTGTAGGCGCGCGCCAGGCGGGTGATGGAGTCCAGCAGGATCACCACGTCTTTTTTCAGCTCGACCAGGCGCTTGGCACGCTCGATCACCATTTCAGCCACATGCACGTGGCGCGCGGCGGGCTCATCGAAGGTCGAGGCAATCACCTCGCCCCTGACGGTACGCTGCATTTCTGTCACTTCTTCCGGGCGCTCGTCCACCAGCAGCACCATCAGGTGCACGTCCGGATAGTTGGCCGTGATGGCGTGGGCGATGTGCTGCATCATGACCGTCTTGCCCGACTTGGGTTGGGCGACGATCAGCGCACGCTGGCCGCGTCCGATGGGCGCAATGATGTCGATCACCCGGCTGGTGATGTTTTCCTCGCCCTTGAAGTTGTCACGCTCCAGTTTCATCTGCTCTTTGGGGAACAGCGGCGTCAGGTTCTCGAACATGACCTTGTGCTTGTTCTGCTCCGGCGGGCCGTCGTTGACCTTGTCCAGCTTGGTCAGCGCAAAGTAGCGCTCGCCGTCCTTCGGCGTGCGGACTTCACCTTCGATCATGTCACCCGTGTGCAGGTTGAAGCGTCGTACCTGACTGGGCGAGATATAGATGTCATCCGTACTGGCGGTGTAGCTGGTGTCCGGGCTGCGCAGGAAGCCGAAGCCGTCCGGCAGGATTTCCAGCACGCCATCGGCGAACACCTGCTCGCCAGCGCGCGCCCGTTTCTTGATGATGGCAAACATCAACTCCTGCTTGCGCATGCGGCCGGTGTTTTCGATCTCGAGATCTTCAGCTTGCTTGAGGACTTCAGACACATGGAGTGCCTTGAGTTCGTTTAAGTGCATGGAACGTCCTGCGGGAATGCAGCCCGGATGCCGGGCCGTTGTGACAAATCAGGGGGAGGTTTGGGAGGACCGGGGATGGAAACCCGACCTCAATGTTCTGAACCTGGAACTCGAACTGACGCGCAGTGCGCGTCAGTGACAGGAATTAATTATGACAGGAAAAAAGAGTAAAACGGGACCGGCCTGAAGCAAGTAGGTTCGATGCTTCCAGGCCGCTGGATCAGGCCAGTTGCTGGTCGATGAATGCAGTCAGTTGCGCCTTGCTCATCGCACCGACCTTGGTGGCCGCCAACTGGCCATCCTTGAACACCATCAAGGTGGGAATGCCGCGAATGCCGAACTTGGCCGGAATTTCACGGTTCTCGTCCACGTTCATCTTGGCAATCTGGAGTTTGCCTTCGTAACCGGTCGCCACTTCGTCCAGGATGGGCGCAATCATCTTGCAGGGACCGCACCATTCGGCCCAGTAGTCCACGAGCACGGGCTTGGAGGATTTGAGCACTTCGGCTTCAAAAGTAGCGTCGGAAATATGTTTGATCAGGTCGCTTGCCATGGCGTCATCCTATGAACGATGAGGGGATACAGCTAAAGTTGCGGCATTGTGACAGAAACCAAACCCACCCGTCGGTCGCGCCCGGGCTCAGCGACCACATGACCTCCCCCGATTTCCCGCCTTTGGCCTTGACCGTCTGGACGCGCCTGCTGGACGATGTGGCGCTGAGCCTGACCGCGCGTGCCGCCCACCCGGCGCGCACCGTCGTGGTGTTGCCCTACGCGCAACTCATGCCCCTGGCGTCCAGGCTGTGGGCGCAAACCCGGCCTGACGGATTTGCGCCGCATTTTGAGACCACGCAGAACTGGTCGCGCCGGCTGCGCGCCTTCAATCCGGGTCCGGATGATCTGGCCTTTGACGCTGCCCGGGACATCCTGACTGCACAGACCCTGCTGGACCGCGCCGGCCTGGGGCCGCACCGTGATCTTCTGGCCAGTGCGCTGGTGGAGGCTGCCGGACAACTGGCGGCGCAGGCGTGCGCGCTGTCACCCGCGCGTCGGCAGGCTTGGGGCCAGGACGCCCGGGCGGTCGTGTCCGTGGGGCTGGATGCCCAAGTGATGGCACTGGAAGCGGCGGTGGCCCAGCTGGCCTTGGTCTGGGCGACAGCGAGTTGTTACGCGACCGACGTCCTGTTCGAGCCCTGGGTGGCTGACACGCTGGACTGCGTGGTGCTGCTTGATGGCTTTCTGGCGGAGCCGTTGAGCGGTGCGCTCCAGGCGCTATGGGGTGCGCGCGCCATCAAGGTGGCGCTTGCCGAGGTGGCCCTGGAGCAGCCCGCCCGGCGCGGGGCGATCGCATTGCATGGCGCACGCGATGCCGAAGACGAGGCCCAGCGCGCGGCGGCCTGCGTCTTGCGCCATATCGAGTCCGGCCGCACACCGGTTGCGCTGGCCGCCATCGACCGGGCCCTGACGCGGCGTATCCGGGCCATGCTGGACGCGCAGCAGGTGCCTGTGCGGGATGAAAACGGCTGGAAGCTCTCCACCACGCGCGCTGCCGCCCAGGTGATGGCCGCGCTGCGCGCGGGTGCCTGGAACGCCACCAGCGATGCCGTGCTGGACTGGCTCAAGTGCAGTCCGGCCCAACCTGCGGTGCGGGTGCTGGCGATGGAGCGGATGCTGCGGCGGGCCGGCCTGCGTGAATGGCCGTCCGCAGGCACGTTGTCTGCCAGGGACGATCCTGAATTTTCCGCCTGGCACCGCAGCCTCGACACCTTGCGGGACGGACTCGCAAAACCCCGCGCGCTGGCGTTGTGGCTGGCCGCCCTGCGTGGACTCCTGCTCGCCGGTGGGCAGTGGCCCCTGCTGGAGGCTGACGCGGCGGGCGCGAAGCTGCTGAGCGTGCTGCGGCTGGACGAAGCCGCCCAGCCCGAAGTGGAAACCTTCAACGGCGCAGCCCGGCGCTTGACGCTGGCGGAGTTCACCGCCTGGGTGGACACCGTGCTGGAGTCCGCCAGCCACGTGCCCGCCCACCCGGGCGAGGAGCCGGTGGTGATCCTGCCGCTCAGCCAGCTGCTCGCGCGCCCGTTTGCCGCGTTGGTGGTGCCGGGCTGTGACGAGGTGCGGCTGCAGGCCTCGCCCGAGCCGTCCGGCCCGTGGACGCCCGCGCAGCGCGAAGCCCTGGGCCTGCCCAGCCGCGAGACACTGGCCTCCGCCGTGCTGGCCGCCTGGACGCACGCGCTGCAGACGCCTGTGGCCGACCTGTTGTGGCGCGAAGGCGATGAAGGCGGGGAGCCGCTGCTGCCCAGCCCGCTGGTGCAACTGCTGCGCCTGCAGTTTCAGCGCGATGCGGCAGCCAGCGGGAAGGACGCCCGCAGCGCTGCGGCAGGCCATTTGGCCTGCGACCCGCGCGTGCAGCGCGCCGTGCAGCCGCGGCCGGTGGCAAGGCCCCAGCCCGTGGGCGCGGCCTTGCCGGTCCTGCAGCTGTCCGCCAGCGCCTACAACGACCTGCGGCACTGCCCTTACCGCTTCTTCGCCCTGCGCCAGTTGGGCCTGAAGGAAGCGGACGAACTCGACACGGCCGTGGACAAGCGCGATTTCGGTCAGTGGCTGCACGACGTGCTCAAGCAGTTCCATGACGGCTTGAAGGCCGATCCGGCAACCGACACCGGGTCGCGCCGTGCCCGGCTGGATGCGGCCGCCAGCGCCGTCACGCGCAGCATGGCGCTGGCCGAGGGCGAATTTCTGCCATTTGCTGCCGCCTGGCCGCGCGTGCGCGACGGCTACCTGGTCTGGCTCGCCGGGTTCGAGGCGGATGGCGCCCGGTTCGACCAGGGCGAAGTGGCCTGCGAGACGCCGCTGGGCGCCGTCACGCTGGTGGGGCGCATCGACCGGATCGACCACTGCCCGGACGGCACGGCCCTGGTGATCGACTACAAGACCGAAAATCAGGCCACCACCCGCCGCCGCATCGACGTATCCACCGAAGACACCCAGCTGGCCTTCTACGCCGCGCTGCTGCCCCATGACACGCTGCGTGCCGCCTATGTGAACGTCGGCGAGAAAGACGGGACCAAGGAATTCGAACAAGCTGACGTGGTAGCCGTGCGGGACCTGCTGGTTGAAGGCCTGCTGCATGACATGGCGCGCATCGCCGAAGGGACTCCGCTGCCCGCCCTGGGCGAAGCCGCCGCCTGCGACTACTGCGCCGCACGCGGCCTGTGCCGCAAGGATTCCTGGGCGTGAAGAGGTCCCCCGCGACAAGGCTTTGCGCCCCGGCCCAGCCCCCCCGACGTCTCAACCTGACATTGCCCACATGACATTTGCCTACGAACTGAACGGCCAGCGCGTTTCCCGCGCGGCGTTTTATGCCATTGCCTGCGACCCGCGGCGCAGCGTGGCGGTGGAGGCCTGCGCTGGCGCGGGCAAGACCTGGATGCTGGTGTCGCGCATCCTGCGCGCGCTGCTGGACGGCGCCTTGCCGCACGAAATTCTGGCCATCACCTTCACCCGCAAGGCGGCCGGTGAAATGCGGCACCGTCTGGACGCCTGGCTGACCGAATTTGCCCAGGCCACGCCCGCCCAGCTCCAGAACGAGCTGATTGCAAGAGGAATTGACCCCATCCCAGCGTCAAATGGTCATGAGGCGCTACGAAATTTATACCAATCTGTGCTGCAGGCGGGGCGGCCGGTGCAGATCCGCACCTTCCACAGCTGGTTCGGGGCGCTGCTGCGCACCGCGCCGCTGTCGGTGCTGCAGTCGCTGGGTCTGCCCACGCAGTACAACCTGCTGGAAGACGACACCGAAGCCGTCGGCCTGGTCTGGCGGCGCTTTCATGAGGCCGTGGCCGCCGACGCCGAGGCGCGGGCCGACTTCGAGGCGCTGGTCGCCGCGCACGGGCGGTTTCAGGCCGCCAAGGCCCTGGAAGCCGCGCTGTCGCGGCGCGTGGAGTTCAGCCTGGCCGATGCCGCAGGCGTGGTCGATGCCTCGGTGCTGCCGTTTGGCACCCTGTACCCGGCGCTGGCCGGCCTGCCCACGCCCGCCGAGGCGCTGGCGGATGAGGCAACCCGCCAGCGCTGGCTGACGTGGGCGCGCGCACTGGGCACCGAGAGCAACAAGACGCCGCAAAAAGCCGCCGACGCCGTTGTCGATGCCTTTGCGCTGGACGATCTGGACGCCCGGCTGGACCTGCTGCGCAAGGCCTTCTTCGTCGCCGCTGAAGACCGCCTGACCAAAAACCTGCAGAAGTTCCCCGCCGCGCAAGAGGCCGAGCCCGAGCTGCAGACGCTGTGCCTGGCCCGGCGCCAGCACACCGCCTGGCAGCACCAGCAGCGCATGGCCCGGCTGGTGCGCCGGCTGGTGGCGGCCTTTGCCGACCTCAAGCGCGAGCACGGCTGGGTGGACATGAACGATGTGGAGCGTGCCGCGCAGGTCATGCTGTCAGACGACGTGCTCAGCGGCTGGGTGCAGGAGCGGCTGGACGCGCGCATCCGCCACCTGCTGATCGACGAGTTCCAGGACACCAACCCGCTGCAATGGCAGTCGCTGCACGCCTGGCTCAGCGGCTATGCGGGCACCGGCGGCGGGGCGGGGGCGCCCAGCGTCTTCATCGTGGGCGACCCCAAACAGAGCATTTACCGCTTTCGCCGCGCCGAGCCGCAGGTCTTCCGCGCGGCGCAGGCCTTTGTGCGCGACGGCCTGAATGGTGTCTTGCTGAGCTGCGACCACACGCGGCGCAATGCGCAGGGCGTGATCGCCGTGGTCAACCACGTGATGGAAGCTGCGCAGGCCGAAGGCGCTTACCAGGGCTTTCGCGCCCACACCACCGAATCTCCGGTGCCGGGCGCGGTGCTGGCCCTGCCGCAAATCGGCCGGGACGTAAGCGACGACGTGGACGGTGTGTCCGAGCCCGGCGGGCTGCATTGGCGCGACAGCCTCACCACGCCGCGCGAGCTGCCCGAGGAAACCCTGCGCACCCGTGAATGTCGCCAGGCGGCGCACTGGCTGGCGGGGCGGATCGCGGACGGGCTGGCGCCCCGGGACATCATGGTGCTGGCCCGCAAGCGCGACCGCCTTTCGGTGATGCAGGACGAGCTGCGCAAGCTCCACATCGCCACCCAGCAGCCGGAAAAAAACGATCTGGCCGATGCCCCGGAAGTGCAGGACGTGGTGGCGCTGCTGGACGTGCTGGTGTCGCCGGCGCACGACCTGTCGCTGGCGCGGGCCCTCAAGTCGCCGCTGTTTGGCTGCAGCGACGACGACCTGGTGGCGCTGGCGCTGCTGCGCCGCCAGCCTGAACAGGAAGGCGTCAGCTGGTTCGCGCTGCTGCAGCACCCGGATCTGGCCGTGCCCGCCCTGCGGGACGCCGGCGCCACGCTGCTGCGCTACCAGACCTGGGTTGCGACCCTGCCGCCGCACGACGCGCTGGATGCCATCTACCACCATGGCGACGTGCTGGCGCGTTTTGCCGCTGCCGCGCCGGTGCCGCTGGCCACGCAGGGTCGTCTCGTGCGGGTGGCCGGCCTGGTACTCGAAGCCGCCGGCATCCGCGCACCGGTCGGTTCCCTGTGTGATGTGCGCATGCCCGGCCAGCCGCCGGTGTCGGCCGAAGTGGTCGGCTTCACTGGCGACCGCGCCTATCTCATGCCCACCGGCGAGATCCACGGCATGTCCAGCGGCGCGCTGGTGCTTCCCTGCGAAATCCCGGTGACGGCGCCGACCCTGGGCGTGCCGGCGCATCCCTGGCGGCGCAGCGAAGACCGCTCGCGCCACCTGCCGGTCGGTGCCGGCCTGCTCGGTCGGGTGGTCGACGGCCAGGGTCAGCCGCTGGACAAGCTCGGCCCGCTCACCAATGTCCGGTCCGAA
>CAKZJN010000351.1 GCA_936943465.1 uncultured Rhodoferax sp. | reverse complement strand
AAAGTTGCGGTGCTGATGGGCGGCGCATCCGCCGAGCGCGAGGTGTCGCTGATGTCGGGCGGCGGTGTGCTCAAGGCGCTGCTGTCCAAGGGCGTGAACGCCCACGCGTTTGACCCGTCCGAGCGCCCCCTCGACGATCTCAAGCGCGAAGGCTTTGATCGCTGCTTTATCGCGCTGCATGGCCGCTACGGTGAAGACGGCACGGTGCAGGGTGCGCTGGAACTGCTGGGCATTCCCTACACCGGCTCCGGTGTGATGGCCTCGGCGATTTCCATGGACAAGGTCATGACCAAGCGCATCTGGCGCTTTGAGGGCCTGCCCACCCCGGCCTGGGTACAGGTGCGCAGCGGCGAAGAAACCCGCACCGCCTTTGCCGAACTGGGTGCGCCCATGATCGTCAAGCCGGCCCGCGAAGGCTCCAGCATCGGCTTCACTAAGGTGATGACCGCTGACCAGTGCGAGCATGCCTATGCGCTGGCAGCGCAGCACGATGTCGAGGTGCTGTGCGAGCAGTTCATTGCGGGGGACGAAGTAACTTGCCCGGTGCTCGGGCCCACGGCATCGCCACAGTCGCTGCCGCTGATTCGCATCGTGGCGCCCGATGGCAACTACGACTACCAGAACAAGTACTTTACCGATGTGACGCAGTATCTGGTGCCTGCCGGTCTGCCTGCCGGTGAGGAAGAAGCCATTGCGGACATCGTGCGCCGCGCCTACCAGGTACTGGGCTGCCGCGGTTGGGCCCGCGCCGACGTGATGATTGACGGCACGACGCGTAAGCCCTACCTGCTGGAGATCAACACCTCGCCCGGCATGACCGGCCACTCGCTGGTGCCCATGTCGGCCAAGGCCGCCGGCATCAGCTACGAAGACCTGTGCCTGCAACTGCTGCACAGCACCACGCTGGATGCGAGGGCACCTGCATGAAATCTGCTGTGGTGACTCCGCTGGACGTCAAGCTCATGAACCTGGCCATGCTGGCCCTGGTCGTGGTGTTTGCCGTTCTGTGCGTCGTCACCGCAGTGCGCAGTTTTTCGCGCATGAGCGTGTTTGATATCCGGGGCATTGAGGTGAACGGCGATACCCGCCACAACAACAGCGTGACGCTGCGCGCCAACGTGGCACCGCGCATTGCGGGCACCTTCCTCACCGTGGACCTTGCGCGGGTGCGGTCGGCGTTTGAATCGGCGCCCTGGGTACGCCGCGCCGTAGTGCACCGCGATTTCCCCAACCGCCTGCGCGTTACCTTGCAGGAGCACATGCCCGTGGCGCTCTGGGGCGGCGAGGGGGATGCGCGTCTGGTTAACAACTTTGGTGAAGTGTTTGAGGCCAATCTGGGCGAAGTCGATCAAGACGGCTTGCCCACGCTCGCAGGTCCCGAGGGTCAGAGCGGCGATGTGCTGGCCATGTACCGCGCCATTGAGCCGCGCTTCGATGCGCTGGACATGACGGTCGAGGCGCTGGAACTGTCGGCGCGCGGAAGCTGGAGCGTGCGTCTGGAAGCTGGGGCCCGCATTGAACTCGGACGCGGCAACGCCAGTGAGGTGTTGCCCCGTCTGGACCAATTTCTGAAAACCCTGACGCAGGTGGTATCGCGCTATGGACGTCAGGCCAGTGCGATTGAGTCGGCCGACTTGCGGCACGAAAACGGATACGCCATTCGGCTGCGCGGTGTGAGCACCGTCCAGCCGGAGGCCGCGAAAAAGTAATGGAAAACACAAGCAGGTGAACGCATGGCAAAAGAGTACAAAGATTTGGTCGTAGGCCTGGACATCGGCACCGCCAAAGTGATGGTGGTGGTGGCCGAAGTCATGCCCGGCGGCGAGCTCAAGCTCGCGGGCTTGGGCGTGGCGCCCAGCAACGGACTCAAGCGCGGCGTGGTGGTGAATATCGATGCCACCGTGCAAAGCATTCAGGCCGCGTTGAAAGAGGCCGAATTGATGGCCGACTGCAAGATCACCCGCGTGTACACCGGCATCACCGGTAGCCACATTCGCGGCATCAACTCCAGCGGCATGGTGGCAGTAAAAGACCGTGAAGTGACGCAGGCCGATGTGGCCCGCGTGGTGGAAACCGCCAAGGCCATCAACATCTCGACCGACCAGCGCCTGCTGCTGGTGGAGCCACAAGAATTCATCATCGACGGCCAGGACGTGCGTGAGCCCATCGGCATGAGCGGCATTCGCCTCGAAGCCAAGGTACATATCGTCACCGGCGCGCAGACCGCTGCCGAAAACATCATCAAGTGCGTGCGCCGCTGCGGCCTCGAAGTGGATCAGTTGATGCTGAACCCGCTGGCCAGCAGCCTGTCGGTGCTGACCGAAGACGAGCGTGAGCTTGGTGTGGCCATGGTCGACATTGGCGCCGGCACCACCGACGTGGCCATCTTCACCAACGGTGCCATCCGCCACACGGCGGTGATCCCGATTGCCGGCGATCTGATCACCAGCGACATCGCCATGGCCTTGCGCACGCCCACCAAGGACGCGGAAGAAATCAAGGTGGAAAGCGGGCACGCCAAGCAGTTGCTGGTGGACCCTGAAGTGCAAGTGGAAGTGCCCGGTCTGGGCGACCGCGGACCGCGCATGTTGAGCCGCCAGGCACTGGCCGGCGTGATTGAACCCCGCATTGAAGAAATCTTCTCGCTGGTGAACCAGGTGATGCGCGATTCGGGCTTTGAGGAAGTGCTGTCCAGCGGCATCGTGCTGACTGGTGGTAGCTGCATCATGCCGGGCATGGTGGAACTGGCGGAAGACATCTTCTTGAAGCCGGTGCGTCGCGGCATTCCCAAGTACAACAGCGCGCTCGCCGACATGGTGGCGCAACCCCGTGCAGCCACCGTCATGGGACTGCTCGAAGAGGCCCGCCTGGCGCGCATGCGCGGCTACAAGGTGGCGCAAAAACAAGGTTCCATGAAGACCGCTTTGGGCGGCATCAAGGACTGGTTTATCGGGAATTTCTGACCATGCAATACCGAATCTGGCTTGCACGGGGAAGCCCGCACAAACGATGTCGATGTGTCGATCCCCCTTCGTGATCGATAACCCAGGCAACTGCGAATTAACAACACAAGATTCCCCTACAATTTTTGATATTCAGGAGTAAAAAAGATGGCCATCGAAATGATTGAAGACGAAGGTTTTAACCAAGGCACACAAATCAAAGTGATTGGCGTAGGCGGCGGTGGAGGCAACGCTGTCGAACATATGATTCAGTCCGCAGTGGACAACGTGGAATTCATCTGCGCAAACACCGACGCACAGGCTTTGACCCGTAGCAGCGCGCACAAAATCATTCAACTCGGTGCATCCGGTCTGGGTGCTGGCAGCAAGCCCGACAAGGGTCGCGAAGCCGCCGAGCAGGCCGAAGACGATATCCGTGACGCCATCCAAGGCGCCCACATGCTGTTCATTACCGCCGGCATGGGCGGCGGCACCGGTACCGGCGCGGCGCCCATCATTGCCAAGGTTGCCAAGGAAATGGGCATCCTGACCGTGGGCGTGGTGACCAAGCCTTTCGACTTTGAAGGCGGCCGTCGCATGGCCAATGCCGACACCGGTCTGTCCGAGCTGGAAGCCAATGTGGACTCGCTGATCGTTGTCCTCAACGAAAAATTGCTGGAAGTGCTGGGCGACGACGTCAGCCAGGAAGAAGCCTTTGCCCAAGCCAACGACGTGCTCAAGAACGCCGTGGGCGGCATTGCCGAAATCATCAATGTGCCCGGCCATGTGAACGTCGACTTTGAAGACGTGCGCACCGTGATGGGTGAACCCGGCAAGGCCATGATGGGCACCGCCATGGCCAAGGGTCCGGATCGCGCCCGCATTGCCGCTGAACAGGCTGTTGCCTGCCCGCTGCTCGAAGGCATTGACCTGTCCGGCGCCAAGGGCGTGCTGGTGCTGATTACCGCCGCCAAGGGCTCGCTCAAATTGTCCGAGTCCAAGCTGGCCATGAACACCATCCGCGCCTTTGCATCGCCCGATGCGCACGTGATCTACGGTACCGCCAACGACGACAGCCTGGGCGAAGAAATCCGCGTCACCGTGGTCGCCACCGGCTTGAGCCGCCAGGGCGCTCAGCGTGCCCGTCCGCCCATTCAGGTGGTGCAGACCCAATTGCGTACCGGTACCGACAACGTGCCGTTCCAGATCCCCACCCTCAACAATGCAGTGGGCATCCAGAACGCCGCTCCGGTTGCCGGTGGCAGTGCGCAGCCCGACTACGCCGGCATGGCCACCCCCAGCGTTTGGCGCACCAACCGCACGCAGGCCGCTGCGCGCGTGGATGCGCTGTCCAGCGGTGGGATGGACGACTACGAGATCCCAGCGTTCCTGCGCAAACAAGCTGATTGATGGGCGTAAAGCGACTGCGCAACCCAATCTGAGCCCTGCGGTGCTCACCGTACGCTTGTACGGCTCCGCTCCTCGGACTCAGCTTGGGCTGCTCGCTACGCTTTCCATCCCATCCATCCGAGGCATTGCCTGGAAAGTAAAATAGGCCCGTGCTCAAACAACGAACCCTCAAGTCCCTGACCCACGCTGTGGGCGTGGGCCTGCACAGCGGGCAGCGTGTGGAAATTACGCTGCGGCCGGCGGCGCCCGATACGGGCATTGTGTTTCGCCGTGTCGATTTGCCGCAGGCGGTGGAGATTCCGGTGTCGGCCGAAGCGGTGACCGATACCCGGCTGGCGTCCACGCTGTCCAAGGGCAATGCGCGTGTGCTGACGGTGGAGCACCTGATGTCGGCTTGCGCCGGTCTGGGTGTGGACAACCTGTATGTGGACATCACGGCCGAGGAGATCCCGATTCTTGATGGCTCTGCGGCTTCCTTTGTATTCCTGCTGCAAAGCGCGGGCATCGAGTTGCAGAACGCGCCCCGACGCTTTATCCGTGTGACGCAGCCGGTCGAGGTGCGCGAGGGCAGCGGTGCTGCCGAAAAGTGGGCACGGCTGGAGCCTTACCACGGCTACAAGTTGAGCTTTGAGATCGACTTCAACCACCCCGCCGTGGACTCCACCGGGCAGCGGGTGGAGTTTGATCTGAGCACCGGCTCGTATTCGCGCGACATCGCGCGGGCCCGCACGTTTGGCTTTACCAAAGACGTGGAAATGATGCGCGCCAACGGCCTTGCGCTGGGCGGTGGGCTGGACAACGCCATCGTGATGGACGACTACAAGGTGCTCAACGCCGACGGCTTGCGTTACGACGATGAGTTCGTCAA
>CAKZJN010000350.1 GCA_936943465.1 uncultured Rhodoferax sp. | reverse complement strand
GAGGTTTGCAGCAGCAGTCCGCGGGCGCGGCGCAGGCGCATGTCGAGGTAGTACTTGGTTGGCACTTCACCCACATAGCGCTTGAACAGGCGCTCGATCTGGCGGCGCGACACGCCTACCAGCTTGGCAATCTCGTCCAGCGAGAGGGGCTCTTCCAGATTGGCTTCCATCAGGGCGGCGGCTTCAATCAGGTTTTCGTGGAACAGGCCCACGCGGGCCAGCAGGGGGACGTGCTGGCGGTCCTGGTCGCTGCGGATGCGGTCCAGAATGAACTGATCGGAAATCTGCGGTGCAATGTCGCGGCCCAGGTGGTCCTTGATGATGTTGAGCATCAGGTCCAACGGCGCGATGCCGCCGGAGCAGGTGAAGCGGTCGCGGTCGATGGCGTACACCTGCTTGGAAAACTGCACCGCCGGAAACTGCTCTTCCAGCGCGCCCATGTTTTCCCAGTGCACCACGGCCTTGTACTTGTCGAGCAAACCGGCTTTGGCCAGCGCATAACCGCCAGTACAGAGCGAACCCAGGGGCACCAGGCGCTGGGCAAAGCGACGCAGTGCGGCAATCAGTTCGGGGGTGACAGCCTGTTCGACATTCACGCCACCACAGACAAACACGATGTTGGCCGGCCCGATGTGCTCAATCGCCACCGTGGGCGACATGCTCAAGCCGTTGCTGGCCACCGTGGGTTGGCCATCCAGGCTAGCCAGCGTCCATTCGTACACGTCCTGTCCCGCCACGCGATTGGCCATGCGCAGTGCCTCTACCGCGCTGGACAGGGCGATCAGCGAGTAGTTCTGCAGGGTCAGGAATACGAATCGGTGCTTGGGGAGCGGCCGGCTGTGGCGTGGGTTGTGCAAATCCATCAGGGAATTCGGAGGTCAGGGGCCCGAGTCTTTGGGTTTAAGCCCGAGTTTATCTCTGAGCGACTGCCGCTTGCCCTGCGCGCCGAAGGTTTCGGTGATGCGGTCCAGCATGATCGCCAGTAGCACCACCGCCAGTCCGGACTCAAAGCCGAGGCCAATGTCCAGGCGCTGGATACTGGCCAACACGTCGTTGCCCAGGCCGCCCGCGCCCACCATGGACGCAATGATCACCATCGACAGCGCCATCATGATGGTCTGGTTGATGCCGGCCATGATGGACGGCATGGCGCCGGGAATTTGCACCTTGAACAGCACCTGGGTCGGTGTGCAGCCAAAGGTAATGCCAGCCTCGACCTGTTCCTTGTTCACCTGACGGATGCCCAGGCTGGTCAGGCGGACCACCGGCGGCATGGCAAAAATCACCGTCGCCAGCACACCGGGAACGCGCCCCAGGCCAAACAGCATGGCGGCGGGAATCAGGTAGACAAAGGCGGGCATGGTCTGCATGAAGTCCAGCGTGGGCCGCACGATGGCGGCAACCCGGTCATTGCGCGCCGCCCAGATGCCCAGCGGCAAGCCGACCACCAGACTGATGACGGTTGCAGCAATGATCAACGCCAACGTAACCATGGTTTGCGGCCAGAAGCCGGTGGCATCAATCACGTAGCAGCAAGCCAGGCAAAACAGGGCAAATTTCCAGCCCACGCGCCAGAAGCCGACGGCGACCAGCAGGGCAGTGATCAGCGACATGGGGACCGCCTGCAAAGCGATTTCGAGGGCTTCGGTCAGGGTGCCGATGCCGGAGCCCATGCGCTCCAGCGTGCCGCCATCGTTGTCCACCACAAACTTGACGGCGCTGTCCACCCATTCGCCCAGGGGCAATGTTTCACTCATGGCTGGCCTCCACTTCCTCAACAAGCTTTTTCAGCAGAATGGTCTGGGTCACGGCACCCAGGTAGCGGTTGTCGGCATCCACCACCGGCAAGGGAACCGGGTTGCGCACCAGGTGACCAATCAGCTCGCGCAGCACGATGGAGTCGGGCACTGACGCAATGTGCGACAGAAAGGCGGTCGCCATCGGGTTGGTTTCTGTTTCCATGGCGCGGTACATGGAATCGATGGAGACGGTGCCCTGCAGGCGTCCGTCGGCGCCCACTACAAAAGCGTAGTGGCGCTGGCTTTCGCGGAGCTGGGCAATGGCTTTGCGCATATCGGCCTTGGGGTCAGCACCTACCTGGAACACCAGGGTCTCATTGGCGCTGGCAACGTCGCGGGCCACCAGGTATTTGTTGACATCTACCCCCTTGAAAAAGGCGCGCACATATTCGTCGCTGGGGTTGCGCAAAATTTCGTCGGGGGTGCCGATCTGCACAATGCGACCGCCTTCCATGATGGCGATGCGGTTGCCAATATGAAAGGCCTCGTCGAGGTCATGCGACACAAACACAATGGTGCGCTGCTGCTCGGCTTGCAACTTGAGCAGCAGTTCCTGCATTTCGGTACGCTTGAGCGGATCGAGCGCCGAGAAGGCTTCGTCCATCAGCATCAACGAAGGGTCCACCGCAAGGGCGCGGGCCAGGCCCACGCGCTGTTGCATGCCGCCGGACAGTTCGGCGGGCATGCGCTGGGCGAATGCCTTGAGGCCCACCTGGTCGAGCACTTCCATGGCGCGTATTTCGCGGGTTTTGCGATCGACGCCGGCCACTTCCAGACCGAAGGCGGTATTGCGTAACACCGACAGGTGCGGCAGCAGCGCAAACGACTGGAACACCATGGCCAGGTCTTTGCGGCGCAACTCGATCAGGGCTTGTTTGCTCATGGTGGCGACATCGTTGCCGCCCACCAGAATCTGGCCGTGGGTGGGATCTACCAGACGGTTGAGCAGACGGATCAGGGTCGATTTGCCGGAGCCGGACAGACCCATCAGCACAAAAATCTCGCCCTCGTTGACATGAAAGTTGGCATCCTTGACGCCCACCACCATGCCGGTTTGCTGAAAGATTTCGTCTTTGCCCAGCCCCCGCTTGAGCATTTGCATTGCCAGATCGGGGCTATGTCCAAATATCTTGTATAAATTTTTGACAACGACTTTTTCAGCCACAGTGCTTGTCCTCGGTTGCGTTAGGCATGCTGCCATACGGGTGCATGGCCTGCCCTTTCCATGCATGAAGCGGGCCATGCTAGCCGCTCAAACTACAGCTTATCCCTCAAATGCGCCGCCCGATTGTCAATCTGCGACAGGCGTCCGGCGGACTAGGGAATGCCCTAGGCAATCGGTGCGATAGGAGTCAGTGCGCGGTGCGTGAAATGTAGCGCTTGCGCCAGAACACCAGGCTCATCACCACAGCGATCGTCACCATGCTGCCCAGGGCCCACCAGAAGCCGCTGTGCAAGTGCAGCAGGGGAATCGAATCGAAGTTCATGCCGAAAATGCCGGCGATCAGGTTGAGCGG
>CAKZJN010000349.1 GCA_936943465.1 uncultured Rhodoferax sp. | reverse complement strand
TTGACGACGATGATCGACAGGTTGTCGCCGCCGCCGCGTGCGCGGGAACGGGCCTTCTCAATCAGAAACTGCGCGGCCTCGCGCGCCGACAGCGTAGACAGCACCGAGCCGATTTCGGGGTCCTTGAAGTAGTGCCAAACCCCGTCGCTGCAGGCCATCAGCGTATCGCCCGCGCGCAGCAAGGGAATGAAATGGGTGCTCAGAGGCGGGTCGTTTTCGGTACCCAGGCAGCCCATCAAAATATTCGATTGCGGGTGCACCGAGGCTTCTTCGTCGGTCAGTTCGCCCTTGTCCACCAGCGTCTGCACGTAGGAGTGATCCTTGGTCTTCTTGACCATGCGGTTGCCGTGGAAGTGGTAGATGCGGGAGTCGCCGGTATGCGCCCAGTGGCAGTCACCACCCGGGTTGATGATGAAGGCCGCCATGGTGCTGTGCGGCTCCTGTTCAGACGAAATGGCCGTGAGCTTGATGACCAGATGCGCTTCGTCCAAGATCTGCTTCAGGATGGCGGCGGCGTCTTCGGTTTCGGGGTCATACCGTTCAAACACCTGCTTGGCCGTCATCATGACTTGGTCCGAGGCTTTCCGTCCGCCACTGCGTCCGCCCATACCGTCGGCCACCACCGCCAGAATGCAGCCGTTCATGCGCGGGTGCTTCAGCAGGGCCAGTTGGTCTTGCTGGTAGTCGCGATCTCCCTTGTGGATGCCAGTGGAAGCGGTAAGTCGATAGCCGTTTGTCGCCATGGTTGCGTCCGCTTGAAGCGTTTCTCTCGGTAAACTAATTGCTGGCCGTATTATCGAGCCAGCGGGTGACCAAAGTGCAACCGCTGTCCGCAACTTACCCGATATTTCCCTTTGACTCTCAACCTGAATTCCCCGCAGCGCCGCCTGATTGCGCTGCGGATCGAGCACAGCGACCTGGACGCACTGATTGACCAGGCTGCCGAGAAGCAGCCTATCGATGAGCTGATGATGCGCCGGCTGAAAAAGCGCCGCCTCGCCTTGCGCGATGAAATCGCCCGGGTTGAGGCCGATTTGTCCCCGGACGAGCCCGCCTGAATGGCGTTGTCGCCCAGGGCGCAAGCGGTTTTTGCTGCCGATGGCCCCTTAGCCCAAGCGGTACCCGAATACCGCCCGCGTGAGGGGCAGTTGCAAATGACCGGAGCGGTCGCCCAGACCCTGGAAGACGGCGGCATGCTGGTGGTCGAGGCCGGCACCGGCGTCGGCAAGACCTATGCCTACCTGGTTCCGGCACTGTTGTCGGGCCAGAGGGTGCTGATTTCCACCGCCACCAAGGCCTTGCAGGACCAGTTGTTTGGCCGGGACATTCCAAGGCTGCGCGAGTTGCTAGGTGTGCAACTGCGGGTGGCGCTGCTCAAGGGGCGGGCCAGTTACCTGTGCCTGCACCGGTTGGAATCGGCGCGACACGATGCGCATTTGGATGAGCGCTCGGCGCTGATGCACCTGGCACGCGTGGAAAACTGGGCCCACGCGACGCAATCCGGTGATCTGGCGGAAGTGGACGGACTGGACGACGCATCGCCACTCATGCCGCTGGTGACATCCACGCGCGAGAACTGTCTGGGGGCGCGCTGCCCGCAGGCTGCGGCCTGCTTTGTGAACCGGGCGCGTCGTGAAGCATTGGCGGCTGATTTGGTGGTGATCAACCACCACCTGTTTTTTGCCGACCTGAATGTGCGCGAGTCGGGCGTTGCCGAGTTGCTGCCGAGCGTACACGCAGTGGTGTTTGACGAGGCGCACCAGCTTAACGAGATTGGCGTGCAATTCTTGGGGCGGCAATGGGGCACAGGCCAGCTCAGTAGTTTTGCCCACGATCTGGAAGAGGTCACCCGGACCCATGCCCGTGGGTTGGCAGCCTGGCAAGCCATTGGTCAGACGCTGGAGGATGCGGCCTGGGCCTTGCGCTCGCGTTTTCCCGAGCGGGACGGTGTGGAGCGGCTTGACTGGAGCGCCACTGGCGAGCGCTGGCAGGGGCTATTGAGCCAGGTCGCAAGTGCCCTGACCCAAGCCGACACGGCATTGGCGCTGGTGGCCGAGATGGCGCCCGAACTGCAGGTGCTGCGCAACCGTGCGGCCGATTTGCAGGAGCGCCTGACGCTTTTTATGGAGCCGCTGCCCGACGATGCGGTGCGCTGGCTGGAGCTTGGCCGCCAGGTGCGCATGCTGCAGTCACCGTTGGATGTTTCCCAGGCCATGCAAAGCCGGGTTTTGCCCGCCGAGGGTGGCGAGAATGCAGGCAACGGCAAGTCCTGGGTCTTCACCTCCGCCACCTTGGGCCACGATGAAGACTTGAGCTGGATGGTGGAGAGCTGCGGCCTAAATGGTGCCCGGGTGCTGAAGGTACCCAGTCCGTTTGACTATGCCGAGCAGGCGGCCATTTACGTTCCGACCGATTTCCCCAAAGCTGGCGACGCCAGCCACAGCCAGGCCGTGGCTGCGCTGGCGTTGCAGGGGGCCAAAGTTTTGGGTGGGCGCACGCTGGTGCTAACCACCACGCTGCGGGCCATGCGCGCCATTGGCGAGACCCTGGCCCGCGCGCTGATTGGCAACACCGAACTGGAATTGTTGGTGCAGGGTGCCAGTCCCAAGCGCGAATTGCTGGCGCGCTTTCTGCAAAGCGGCGCACGTACGCAGGGCGGCGCCATTTTGGTGGCGTCCGCCACCTTCTGGGAGGGCATAGACATGCCGGGCGATGCCCTGCAGTTGCTGGTGATCGACAAGCTGCCCTTTGCTCCGCCCGATGACCCGTTGCATCAGGCACGCGGCCGGGCATTGGAGGTGCGTGGAAAAAATGCCTTCAAGCATTTGCATTTGCCTTATGCCTCGGTTGCATTGCGGCAGGGGGCAGGGCGCCTGATCCGCCGTGAATCCGATCGCGGCGTGTTGGTGGTGTGTGATGTACGTCTGCGGCAGATGGGCTATGGCCGGCAGTTACTGGCGGCCTTGCCACCGATGCGCAAACTGGAAAGCGCCGAGGACTATGCCCGGGCGCTGGAGGCGCTTACCAGACCTTCCACCAGGGCTCGTCCTTCGACTTAGCACCCTTGGTGAGGTATTCCGAGCCCGGGTAACTGCTTTCTAGCACGCGCTTGGCGTCATCGCGCAGTTTGTCCATGCCCAGCGCGTCATACGATTTGTAGATGATGAACAGGGCTTCTTCCAGCGCGGGAACGTCACGGTAATCCGCCACCGCAGTCTGTGCCCGGTTTACAGCGGCCAGATAGGCGCCGCGCTTGTAGTAATAGCGGGCCACGTGCACCTCGTATTGCGCCAACGAGCTCACGATGTAGTTCATGCGCTGTGCGGCGTCGGGTGTGTAGCGCGACTTGGGGAACCGGGCCACCAGTTCCTTGAAGGACTCAAAAGCCTCCTTGGATGCTTTCTGGTCGCGCTCGGATAGGTCCTGCCGCGACACGGCCGAGAACATACCCAGGTCGTCGTTGAAGTTGATGATGCCCTTCAGGTACAGCGCATAGTCCAGCGCCGGGCTGGCCGGATGCAGCTTCATGAAGCGCTCCAGCGTGGCGATGGCCTGGGCCGGCTCCGAGCTGCGGTACTGTGCGTATGCCTTGTCGAGTTGGGCCTGTTGCGCCAAGGGTGTGCCGGCGGCGCGGGCTTCCAGCTTTTCATACAGCGGGATGGCTTTGTCGAACTGGCCCGAAGAAACCGCGTCCTTGGCGTCGGCGTACAGCTCGTTCGGGCTCATGGTTGCGGTTTTGTCCGTCGGGGTGGACGAGCAGCCCGCCAGACCCGTGGCCACGGTTATCAGCACCAGGGCATAAACAACCGATAATTTGACTCGCAACATTGTGGGAAACCTTCTTGAAACAGACCGACGGGATTATATCGGCCACCCCTTTTGACGGGGTTGTGGACGAGGGCGAAGAGCCGGGGCCCGAGTCCGATATCCGCACGCTGCAAGTGTCGCCGGAGCAGCATGGCGAGCGCCTCGACAAGGCGCTGGCCAGCAGCGTTACCGAGTTCTCCCGCAATTACCTGCAGCAACTGCTCGAATCGGGGCTGGTGCAACTGAACGGGCGGGTTTGCACCAAGCCGTCGCAAAAAGTCCGGGCCGGTGACGTACTCATTCTGGAACTCAAACCCACACCGCAAAGTCAGGCGTTCAAGCCCGAACCGGTGGCGTTTGGCGTTGCGTTTGAGGACGAGCACTTGCTGGTGGTGAACAAGCCAGCGGGGCTGGTGGTACATCCCGCGCCCGGAAACTGGAGTGGCACCTTGCTGAATGGGCTGCTGGCCCATGCGCCGTGTTTTCTGAATGTGCCGCGCGCCGGCATCGTGCACCGGCTGGACAAAGACACCAGCGGTTTGATGGTGGTTGCCAAACACCGCGAGGCGATGGATGCGTTGGTCCGGGCGATTGCCGCACGCGAGGTGAGTCGCCAATACCTGGCTTTGGCGCACGGTGCCTGGGGTGGCCCGCAAAAGCGCACGGTCGACGCCGCCATCGGCCGTGACCCGCGCAACCGCTTGCGCATGGCGGTGGTGGATTTGGCCAGCCAGTCGGGCAAAGAGGCGCGGACCGATTTTGAGTGGGTGGCGGGCAACACCGATACCTGCTACGTGCGCTGCATTTTGCATACCGGCCGCACCCACCAGATCCGCGTGCACATGGCCCACATCGGCCATCCGCTGCTGGCTGACGCGGTGTACGGAGGAACTGCCAGCCTGGGGCTGGTGCGCCAGGCGCTGCATGCGACACGGCTGGCTTTTGTGCACCCGATTACCGGTGATGCCCTGCAGTTCGACAGCCCGGTGCCGCCGGATATGGCGCAGGCCTTGGCCCAGTTCGCCCCTGCGCTACAATCTCGCAAAGCCTGAAAGGCTACTGGCTTTGCCAACTGAGCAAGGACCACCGCAGGGTCTGCACCCTGTAAGACATCCGAAGAAATCTCCTTGATGAGTCGCCGTGAGGGCGATATTTCCGGAATTTGCCTGACTATGAATTTGGCGGACGCAAAGCGGGTTCTAGAGACCGCGCTGATTTGCACACAACAACCCATGCCGGTGCGCGATATGCGCGCTCTGTTTGCTGACGAGCTGGGCGCTGACACGCTCAAAACCCTGCTCGAAGAGCTGCACGATGACTGGGCAGGCAAAGGCGTGGAACTGGTCCAGGTGGCGACCGGGTGGCGTTTTCAGAGCCGCCCTGAAATGCGCGAGTTTTTAGATCGCTTGCACCCAGAAAAGCCACCGCGATACACCCGCGCCACGCTGGAGACGCTGGCCATCATTGCGTATCGCCAGCCGGTGACCCGTGGTGACATGGAAGACATCCGCGGCGTGACCATCAACTCACTGCTGATCAAGCAACTGGAAGACCGCGGCTGGGTCGAGGTCATTGGCCACCGGGAGGCGCCGGGACGCCCTGCGCTGTACGCAACCACTCGCCAGTTTCTCGATGATTTGGGACTGGCTTCTCTGGATCAATTGCCGATGCTGGATGCGCCAGCACAGGCCTCGCAGGCCTTTGAGTCGCTGATGCCGCTGGACGCTGAACCGGCGGAGTTGCAAGTGGAAATGCCCCTGACAACGGACGCCGAACCCGCAGCGGACACCGACACCCCCCCACCTTTGGATGGAAACCTACTATGAACGAAAACGGCACCTCGAATCCTCCGGACGCTGCCATGCCTGACGAAGAACCAGCGCCCACCGTTTTCACGGTTGGACCGGTGGAATCCGCAGCGCCGACCGACACGGTTGCGGCGCCGTCTGCGGCGGCGACCCGTTTTGACGACATTCTGTCCGGCCAGTTTGATGCTGACGAAGAAGTCGCCGAGTTGGCACCGCCCAAGCGCGTGCTGGCACCCATGGCCGAGACGCCCAAGCTGCACAAGGTGCTGGCCCAAGCCGGCATGGGTTCCCGGTTGGAGATGGAGCAACTGATTCTGGAAGGCCGTATTTCGGTCAATAACGAGCCGGCTCACATCGGTCAGCGCATCCAGTTTGGGGACAGCATCAAGGTCAACGGCAAGCCCATCCGGGTGCGGATTGATCCGCCACCGGCACGGGTCATTGCCTACCACAAGCCCGTGGGCGAGGTGGTGACCCATGACGACCCGCAAAACCGTCCAACCGTGTTCCGCAAGCTGCCCAAGCTGCAACAGGGCAAGTGGCAGTCGGTGGGGCGTCTGGACTTGAATACCGAAGGCTTGCTGCTGTTCACCAGTTCCGGCGAACTGGCCAACAACCTGATGCACCCGCGTTTCGGGCTGGAGCGGGAATACGCGGTCCGGGTGCTGGGCGCTCTGACCAAGGACGAGAAGCAGATGCTGCTCGACGGCGTGCAGCTCGATGACGGCATGGCGCAGTTCGGCTCCATCGAAGACGGTGGCGGTGAAGGCTCCAACTGCTGGTACCGGGTGACGATTTCCGAGGGACGCAACCGCGAAGTGCGCCGCATGCTGGAGTCGGTCGGCCACGCGGTGAGCCGCCTGATTCGTATCCGCTACGGCGCCATGATGCTGCCGCGCGGCCTCAAGCGCGGTGCCTGGATGGAGCTCGACGAATCCGATATTCGTGGCCTGATGCAGGCGGCGGGCGGAACCCGCGCTCCTGGAGAACGCGGCGAAAACGCCCAACGCGACGGCGCGGGGGGTGGAGGTGCGGCCAAGCGCGGTGCGCGCGGCAACCGCCGCCGCTCCGGTGGACCACGCGGCAACACCAACACCGGACCCGGTCGTAATGCCCAGGGGCCCAATGGCGCAGGCCGCACCGGGCGTCCGGAGCGTTCCCCCGACCGGCAGGGCGGAGGCGGGCAGCCCGACCCCATGAAAACCTCGCTGGGTTACATCGGTGCGGACAGCTTTAACCGCCAGCGCCAGGATCGCGGGCAGCGCCCCGGCGGTAATGGCGGCCCACGGCGTGGCGGCAGAGGGCGCCCCGGTTAGTCGCGATGCTAAAATAACGGGCTTTGCTCAGGGGAGCAAAATACTCAACTCAGATCAGGAAAATCCATGACTATCGAACGCACACTCTCCATCATCAAGCCTGACGCGGTTGCTAAAAATGTGATCGGTCAAATCTACGCACGTTTTGAAGCCGCCGGCCTGAAGGTTGTGGCCGCCAAAATGGCTCACCTGTCGCGTGGCGAAGCCGAAGCTTTCTACGCTGTGCACAAGGCACGTCCTTTCTTCAAGGACCTGGTGGACTTCATGGTTTCCGGCCCGGTGATGATCCAGGCGCTGGAAGGCGAAAACGCGATTCTCAAGAACCGTGACCTGATGGGCGCTACCGACCCCAAGAAGGCTGCTGCTGGCACCATCCGCGCGGACTTTGCTGACAGCATTGATGCCAACGCTGTGCACGGTTCTGATGCTGCGGAAACGGCTGCGGTGGAAATCGCATTCTTCTTCCCCGGCATGAACGTTTACTCCCGCTAAGTTATGCAATGACGGCCAATCTGCTTGATTTCGATCTGGAGGGATTGGCCGGCTTTTGCGAACGGCTGGGTGAGAAGCGCTTCCGCGCCACCCAGTTGTTTCGCTGGATTCATCAAAAAGGCGCGGCCCAATTTGATGACATGACGGACTTGGCCAAGTCCTTGCGCGAGAAGCTCAAAACCTCGGCGCACATCCAGGCCCCTCCTGTAATTTCTCAACACATCTCCGCCGACGGCACCATCAAGTGGTTGTTTGACGTGGGCGGTGGCAATGCCATTGAGTCGGTCTTTATTCCCGAAGACGATCGTGGCACGCTGTGCGTATCGTCACAGGCCGGTTGCGCCGTGGGCTGCCGTTTTTGCTCCACCGGACACCAGGGCTTCAGCCGCAATTTGACGGTGAGTGAAATCATCGGCCAGCTCTGGTTTGCCGAGCACTTTTTGCGCAAGCACCTCGCCACACAAGACCGCGTCATCTCCAACGTGGTGATGATGGGCATGGGCGAGCCGCTACAGAACTACCAACCGCTGGTGCAGAGCCTGCGCGTCATGCTCGATGACCACGGTTACGGCCTGTCGCGCCGCCGGGTCACGGTGTCCACCTCGGGCGTGGTGCCCATGATGGACCGCCTGGGCCAGGATTGCGCGGTGGCGCTGGCGGTGTCGCTGCATGCGCCCAACGACGCGCTGCGCGACAACCTGGTGCCGCTAAACCGCAAATACCCGCTGCAGGAACTGCTACAGGCCTGCCAGCGTTATCTGGCCTTTGCGCCGCGCGACTTCATTACGCTGGAATATTGCATGCTCGATGGCGTAAATGACACCTCCGAGCATGCGTCCGAACTGATCCGGCTAATTCGAGCGCATTCCAGCCACGCCTGGTGCAAGCTCAACCTGATCCCTTTCAATCCGTTCCCGGCCTCCGGCCTGGGCCGCTCCAAAGCGGCGGCCGTGCAGGCATTTGCCAAGCAACTGTCCGACGCCGGCATTGTGACCACAGTGCGCAAGACCCGGGGCGATGACATTGACGCCGCCTGCGGTCAGTTGGCCGGTGACGTGATGGACCGCACCGAGGTGGGCAAACGGATTGAGCGGCAACGCAAAATTATGCTGACTCCGGTGGCCTCTCCGGACAACGAGCCCACGGGAGTGTTGAAGTCGTGATGAAATATTTCTGCAATCGCATGGCTAGGTCCCTGCCGCTGGCGGGGCTGATGCTGGTGTTTGGATCGGTACTGCTGGCCGGTGGCTTGGCGGGCTGCGCGGCCAATGGGCCTGGCGTTACAGCGTCCCCCGAGGTTTACACCGAATCCGACGAGCCCGAAAGCCGCAAACGGGCCACCAACCGGCTCAAGCTGGCCGTGCTGTATTTCCAGGATGCCAAGTACAACTTTGCGCTGGACGAGGTCAAACAGGCGATTCAGACCGACCCGAGCTGGTACCAGCCTTACTGGATGCGCGGCCTGATCCAGATGCAGACCGGCGAATTCGGGCCGGCTGAGGCCAGCTTCCAGAAGGCCTTGTCGATCAACGCCAACTCGGCCGATGTCAAGCACAACTATGGCGTTTTGCTATGCAAAATGAAGCGACCTGCCGAGGCGCGCCGCATGTTTGAAGCAGCCCTGGCTGACCCGGCCTACACACAGCGCGCCAAGACCTGGCAGGAACTGGCCAATTGCCAGATGGTCAGCGGCCAAAAAGCGGACGCCGAGGCCAGTTTCATGCGGTCCTACGAGTTGGATCCCGGAAATGCCGTCACGGGTTACAACCTGGCGAATTTGATGTTTGAGCGCGGCGAAACGGTTCGCGCGCAGTTTTATGCACGGCGAATCAATAACACCGACCGTGCCACGGCCGAATCCTTGTGGCTGGGCATCAAGATCGAGCGCAGCCTGGGCGTGCGCGAGGCGCAGTTGCAGTTGGAAGGCCAGTTGCGCAAGCGCTTTGGTCAGTCGCGGGAAGCCTTGGCACTGGAGCGTGGAGCGTTTAATGAATGAAACTTCTGAAGTAATCGGCGCGCAAGAACTCACCGCCGGCATGATGCTCCGCCGGGCGCGCGAGGCTTCGGGCTTGCACGTGGCGGCGCTCGCTGTGTCGATGAAGGTGCCTGTCAAGAAGCTTGAGGCGCTGGAGGCGGATCGTCTCTCTGAGCTGCCCGATGCCATGTTTGCGCGGGCGCTTGCCTCCAGCGTGTGCCGCGCGCTGAAGATGGACCCGGCCCCCATTTTGAACAAGTTGCCGGCTTCCGGCGCGCCCAAGTTCAATACGGATGATCGCGGCATCAATATGCCTTTTCAGTCGCCCAGTCTGTTTCAGGGCGGCACGCTCAAATCGTTTGTGTCCCAGCCTTCCGTGATGCTGGTGTTGGCGTTGCTGGTCGCTGCGGTGGTGGTGATGTTTTTCCCGGAGACGAAGGCAGGCAAGCTCGCGGAGCAAGACGCTAAGCCAGCGGTCGCGGCCGTCGCAGGACCTGCCACGCCTGCTCCGGAACCGGTACCCCTAGCCCCCGTGGCGACGCCTGCGCTTGCTACCGAGCCCACGGTGGCGCCAGCGCCCGTTGCCTCCGCACCGACTGTGGCCAGCGCTGCGGTCACCGTGGCATCGGCTCCCGCGGTCGCTGCAGTCCCTGCGGTGCCAGGCGTTGTCCGCTTCAAGGCCAGCGGCAGTGCCTGGGTCAAGGTGACCGACAGCAAAGGCGTCGTGCAATTTGAGAAGACGTTGACTGCCGGCGAGAGCGCCGAGGCGGGGGGCGCTGTGCCCCTGTCCATCGTGATCGGCAATGTGGCGGCCACCAGCATGGAATTGCGCGGCCAGGCCTTTGCACTCGATGAAGTTGCCAAGAACAACGTAGCCCGCTTTGAGGTGAAGTGATGCAAGAGCAGAAACCCATTGAATTGGCGACGCCGCGTGTGCGTGCCTCCCTGCAGTCGCAAGTCGTCTGGGGCAGCCGGGTGGTGACCGTGGGCGGCGGCGCGCCGGTACGCATTCAGTCCATGACCAACACCGACACCGAACAGGTCATTGAAACCGCCATTCAGGTGAAGGAACTGGCCCTTGCTGGTTCGGAAATGGTGCGCATCACGGTCAATACGCCCGAGGCGGCGCAAGCGGTTCCGGCGATTCGTGAGCAGCTCGACCGCATGGGCATTGACGTGCCGCTGATCGGCGACTTTCACTACAACGGCCACCGGTTGCTGAGCGAGTTTCCAGAGTGCGCACAGGCCTTGTCCAAGTACCGTATTAACCCAGGTAACGTGGGCAAGGGCGACAAGCGGGATCGCCAGTTCGGCCAGATGATTGAAGCGGCGATTCGCTGGAATAAACCGGTACGCATCGGCGTGAACTGGGGCAGCCTGGACCAGGAACTGCTGGCGTCCATGATGGACGAGAACAGCAAACGTGCCCAACCCTGGGACGCCAAGCCGGTCATGTACGAGGCGCTGATTGCCTCAGCCATCGGATCGGCGCAGCGGGCCGAGGAAATGGGCATGCCCGCGAACCAGATCACGCTGTCCTGCAAGGTCAGCGGTGTGCGCGACTTGATTGCGGTGTACCGCGAGTTGGGCCGGCGCTGTAACTACCCGCTGCACCTGGGCTTGACCGAGGCTGGCATGGGAACCAAGGGCACGGTGGCCTCTGCCACTGCGCTAGGCGTGCTACTGCAAGAAGGCATCGGCGACACCATCCGCGTGTCGCTCACGCCGGCGCCCGGCGAGTCGCGCACCCAGGAGGTGGTAATTGCCTCGGAAATTTTGCAGTCACTCGGCTTGCGCACCTTTGTGCCCAGCGTCACCGCCTGCCCTGGCTGTGGCCGCACCACCAGCACCACCTTCCAGGAACTGACGCAGCAGATTGACGACTTCCTGCGGGCGCAAATGCCGGTCTG
>CAKZJN010000348.1 GCA_936943465.1 uncultured Rhodoferax sp. | reverse complement strand
TTGCGCGAGAAGGATTTGAACCTCCGACCTTTGGGTTATGAGCCCAACGAGCTACCAGACTGCTCCATCGCGCGGTAAGCTAGTAGTATACCTTATTCAGCTGCCACTGCTGCGGTATCGGCCGCATTAGTTTCAGCACGGTCCACCAATTCGACCAGAGCCATGGGCGCGTTGTCACCAACACGGAAACCCATCTTCAGAATACGTGTGTAACCACCGGGACGTGTCTTGAAACGCGGGCCCAGGTCGTTGAACAACTTGGTTACGCTGTCACGGTCGCGCAGGCGGTCAAATGCCAGGCGGCGGTTGGCCACGGTGGCTTCCTTCGACAGAGTGATCATGGGTTCGATCACGCGACGCAGTTCCTTGGCCTTGGGCACAGTGGTCTTGATGACTTCGTGCTCGATGAGCGAGTTCATCATGTTGCGCAGCATCGCCAGACGGTGCGACGAAGTGCGGTTGAGTTTGCGGAGTCCGAGTCCGTGGCGCATGGTAATTTCCTTCAGTTATGGAGCAGCCGTATCAGGTACTGCCCGGGCGCGTTACCCCGGGAGGGGCGGTTTGGATTAACTTCTTATGTGGAAAAACGATTAACGCTTTTCCAGTGCAGCCGGCGGCCAGCTTTCGAGCTTCATGCCCAAAGTCAGACCACGGGAAGCCAGCACTTCCTTGATTTCGTTGAGCGACTTGCGACCCAGGTTAGGTGTCTTCAGCAGCTCGTTCTCGGTGCGCTGAATCAGGTCACCGATGTAGTAAATGTTTTCGGCCTTCAGGCAGTTGGCAGAACGCACGGTCAGTTCCAGCTCGTCCACAGGGCGCAGCAGGATCGGATCGAATTGCGTATTTCCACGCGGTGCCGGTGCGTCGAATGCAGCCAGTTCGCTGCCTTCCAGTTGTGCAAACACAGCCAGTTGCTCCACCAGAATCTTGGCAGATGCGCGCACTGCGTCTTCAGCAGACACTGCACCGTTGGTTTCGATTTCAACCACCAGCTTGTCCAGGTCGGTACGCTGCTCAACGCGGGCGCTCTCCACGGTGTAGCTCACGCGCTTGACCGGGGAGAACGAAGCGTCCAGAACGATACGGCCAATGGACTTGTTGGGTTCGTCGGCGTGGCGGCGCATGGTGCCGGGCACATAGCCACGGCCCTTTTCAACCTTGATCTGCATGTCCAGCTTGCCGCCGTGCGACAGGTTGGCGATGACATGACCGGGGTTGATAATTTCCACGTCATGGGGCGTCTGAATGTCAGCGGCCGTTACGACGCCTTCCGAGTCTTTGCGCAGGCTCAGAGTCACTTCTTCTCGGTTGTGCAGCTTGAACACAACGCCCTTGAGGTTCAACAAAATGTTGACCACGTCTTCTTGCACACCATCGATAGACGAGTACTCGTGGAGCACGCCGGCGATGGTCACTTCGGTTGCTGCAAATCCAGGCATGGATGAGAGCAACACGCGACGCAGCGCATTACCCAGGGTGTGACCGTAACCACGTTCAAAAGGCTCAAGAGCCACCTTGGCACGGTTGGGACCGAGTTGTTCTACGCTAATGGATTTTGGTTTCAGCAAACTGTTTTGCATGCAGACTTCCTCTCAATACCCCCGACTCGTTACATCGGTAAGGCTGGTGAAGCACCCTGACTCAAGTGCCCTCAAGTCAGGGAACGAATTCGATTACTCAGGCAAATTAGCGTGAATACAATTCAACGATCAGCGATTCGTTGATGTCGGCGCCGAACTGGTCACGATCGGGCACGGCCTTGAAGGTACCTTCGGCCTTGTCAGCATTGACGTCAACCCATGCAGGCATACCCACTTGGGCGGCCAGTTGCAGGGCTTCCACGACACGGTTTTGCTTCTTGGACTTTTCGCGCAGAGCGATCACGTCACCGGGCTTGACCATGTAAGAAGGAATGTTCACGGAATTGCCGTTCACAGTGATCGCCTTGTGGGAAACCAACTGACGTGCTTCTGCGCGAGTGGAACCAAAGCCCATGCGATAGACGACGTTGTCCAGACGGGATTCCAACAGGAACAGCAGGTTGGCGCCGGTGTTGCCACGGCGGCGATCGGCTTCTTCAAAGTAGCGACGGAACTGACGCTCCAGCACGCCATACATGCGCTTGACCTTCTGCTTTTCACGCAGTTGCAGACCGTAGTCGGAGGTACGGGCACCGGAAGTGCGGCCGTGCTGACCAGGCTTGGAGTCGAATTTCGCCTTGTCACCGATAGAACGGCGTGCGCTCTTCAGGAACAGGTCGGTGCCTTCACGGCGGGATAGTTTGGCCTTGGGGCCGAGGTAACGTGCCACTTGATCTTCCTTCTATGTCATCTTCCGCACGGAAATGCGGGAGCCACCATCGATCGATGGTGGCGGTGGGCTTGTGAATAAATTAGATGCGACGACGCTTCTGCGGACGGCAGCCGTTGTGCGGCACCGGAGTCACGTCAGCGATCATGTTGATGCGAATGCCCAGTGCGGCCAGAGCGCGCACAGAGGATTCACGGCCGGGACCAGGACCCTTGATTTCAACGTCAAGGTTCTTGATGCCCTGCTCAAGTGCTGCACGACCAGCCACTTCGGAAGCAACCTGCGCTGCAAACGGAGTGGACTTACGCGAGCCCTTGAAACCCTGACCACCGGAAGAAGCCCAGGACAACGCGTTGCCTTGGCGATCTGTGATGGTAATGATGGTGTTGTTAAACGACGCGTGCACGTGGGCGATACCGTCGGCAACGTTCTTGCGAACTTTCTTGCGAACGCGCTGTGCTGCGTTATTGGAGGGAGCTTTTGCCATGGTGGTTCTCTATCCCGATTATTTCTTCAAAGACGCAGCAGCCTTACGCGGGCCTTTGCGAGTACGTGCGTTGGTACGCGTGCGCTGACCGCGCATGGGCAGGCCACGGCGATGACGGAATCCGCGGTAGCAACCGATGTCCATCAAACGCTTGATGTTCATGGTTGTTTCACGACGCAAGTCACCTTCGATCGTGAACTGAGCGATCTGGTCGCGAATTTTTTCCAAATCCGAGTCGGTCAGATCTTTGACCTTCTTGGAATATGCGATGCCACAAGCTTCGCAAATTTTGCGTGCGCGGGTGCGACCAATTCCGAAGATAGCCGTCAGGCCAATTTCAGAATGCTGATGCGGCGGAATATTGATGCCAGCGATACGTGCCATTTTCGTCCTCTAAAACTCTTGCAATTAACCCTGACGCTGCTT
>CAKZJN010000347.1 GCA_936943465.1 uncultured Rhodoferax sp. | reverse complement strand
GTAGCGAATTTCATTCTGGCTAAGCGACTGGCTGGCGACCAGACCAAACGACTGCCCGGCAGCATGAAAGTCATATCCGATCTCTACACCCTTACCAACCTGCGGAAGCAGTTCACCCGTAAACACGCGGCCTACTGTGCCCCAGCCCCAGTATTCATCGGTATTGGCAAAACGATAGGTCTGATTGGCGCGCGCATACACGCGATTGCTGGTGTCCACCTTAAAGTTCACCCCAGCCTCATGCGCGTTGGCGCTAAAGCTCCCCGCACCGGTTTGGGCATGGCCGACCGAAGTGTTCAGGTCGTAGCTATCAAAACTCTGCACTTGCCGGCGCGCGCCAAGACTGAACTCCAACTGGGAGCTCATTGGCAAGCGGGCCAGAAAGTAAGCCGCCTGATTCTGCAACTGCACCGATTGGCTGTCCGCAACGAGGTTGCCCTTGTAGCTCCACGGGAACGTTCCTTGATGAGTCAAGATATATTGCTGCGCCAGTACTCCATACGACGTGTTGGAGTCCTGGTTGGATTTCGAATAATCGAAACCCAGCACCAGAGAGGCGCCATTGGCAAACTCTGTGCGCAACTTGGGCGAAAAGCTAATCTCTGCGCCGTCCAGATTGCTGCCATTGGAAGGCGCGCTGGTGGTGACCGTTTCACTGTAGGGCTTCTTGAAAACACTGTTCTTGTTGCCAAAATACAGGTCCGTTTCCAGAACGGTGTGGCTTGCCAGATTGGCCAAACCGCCGAAGCGGACGCCGTTTTGACGGACCGAGTTCTGGGAACCGACATTATTGAACTTGGCTGCCTGCTGGTTGCCTTCGCCTACCAGTCCGACCACGCCGCCCGGAAACTGGTGCGTGCCATCCGAATAAACCATTTCACCAAAAATCTGGTTGCCGCCCTGCAGGTCCTTTTGCACCTTGAAGGACAGGTTTTGCCCCCTGACCTGCGAGTTTTCGCGCCATCCGTCGGAATGATCCAGGCCGGTGTTGAGCTTGAAGGCCAGATCATCCAATTGGCGATCGACCTGCAGATTCACCTGCGCTGTGCCAAAGGAGCCGGCCTGCACTGCAGCCAACGTTTTGTCGACTACTTTGCCATCGGTGATGATGTGGATGACACCGCCAGACGTACCGGCACCGTATTGAACGCCCGCGCCGCCGGCGGACACCTCGATGCGCTGTATGGATGACAGCGGAACCCCCGACCAATTGACTTCCGAAGAGTCGATCGGATTCAAACGACGACCATCCAACAGTACCAGTGTGTTTTGCGTCGCCGTGGCTCCAAACCCACCCAAGTCCACCGACGAGCCAACGCCCAGTTGCCCCCCGGCGATACTACGCACATTGACACCAGCCAGCATGCGCAGCGCATCCGGCAGCGTCATGGCGGCTGAGTTCTGAATATCCTCACGCGTGATGATCTGCACACTGACTGGAACCTCAAATTTGGATTCCGCAAATCGAGATGCGACGACCACAACCTCTGGCAATGCGCTTTGCGCCCACACAGAAGCCCCTGCAGACGCAATAAGGGACAGCACCGCAAACTGAGTGCTAGACAAACGTTTCTTCATGAAAAAAATACCCGACTAAAAACCCTAGCCGTCTTCCCCGACAGCATGGGCACAAAGGCTGCACGGACGTGCAACCACCTTGTTGGCCGGTATCCGGGCTGATGGAACTACTTTCGTCGCCTTCCCAAGCGCATGTTCAAGCACTCAGTGGCAATGATGAAAGCGGCATCTGGCGATGCGTCCACTTACCGTTGCGGGGGCAGCGCAGGTTAGGCGGGCCTTGTGTGGTCGTACCCTCCTGCTTCCCGTTGAACTGCGGCGTGTGAACCACACCGCGAGCACCAACAGCCGGATTTTAACCCGCCGCATCTTTCCCAAACCCTACAATGCGACTTCTATGGTGAACAACGCGACGCCCATGTCGAAACCCTCTCAAGTCGACCAAATTGCCGAACGTGTAGAGCGCCTGCTGCTGCGCTATGCAGAGGTGCAACGTACCAATGCGCTGCTGGCCCAGCAGGTGGAATTACTGACCGGTGAGCGTGATTCGCTCAAGTCCCGCCTCAGCGCCGCGCGTGCCCGTGTCGATGCCCTACTGGAACGTCTGCCCGAAAACATCCAAGCCAAGGACACGCCATGAACCAGCTTGAAGTGCAAATCATGGGCCAGAGCTACCTGTTGGGTTGCCCCGATGGCGGAGAAAACCGCCTGCGCGAAGCCGTGCAGCGGGTCGATGAGGCCATGTGCAAAATTCGTGATGCCGGCAAGGTTCGCGCGCGTGACCGCATTGCGGTGCTGGCCGCGCTCAATCTGGCGTTCGATTTGTCGGATCGCGCAGAACCAGTGGCCGCTACCGCCTTGCAAGGCGGTGAAGAATCACACACCGATAGCGAAGTGCTTCGCAACTTAATCTCGCGTCTGGACGATGCCCTGAGCGAAGACGGGCAATTGCTTTAAAACGGCGGCAGTGCGGCGTGGCGCGCCGTACAATGCGAGCGTCTGCGGTGCTCGCCGGGCTTTATATTTCCTTGTACCAATGCTCTCTGAGCACGGGCTTGAAACATTGCCTAGCTAGCGTGATCGTCTCGCGTCAGATGAACCCAAAGCTTGCGCTGACCTCGCCCACCTGAACCCTGGTTCAGGATGCGGTCCGGTGGCACTCGCAGACACCTTCTCACCTCCCCCACGCATGCTCCTTGAACCCCAACTGATTGTTGAATTGGCTGTGCTCGGCCTGGCAACCGGCTATGCCGCAGGCCTGCTGGGCATCGGTGGAGGCATGCTGTTGGGCCCGTTCATCACCCTGATTTTGTCGGCGCGCGGTCTACCCGCAGACCTAGCCGTCAAGATGGCGATTGCCACCTCCATGGCAACCATCGTGTTTACCTCAATTTCCAGTGTGCGGGCGCACCACAAGCGCGGAGCCGTGCAATGGCACATCGTCAAAGGCTTGGCGCCGGGTATCGTGATCGGCAGCCTGGTGGGTAGCATCGGCATTTTTGCCGTGCTCAAAGGCACCACACTGGCTTTGTTGTTTGCCGCATTCATTGGCTTTTCGGCAACCCAGATGTTTTTGGACAAGAAGCCCAAGCCTGGACGCAGCATGCCAGGCACGGCGGGTCAGATCGGGGTTGGCGCGGTTATCGGACTGGTGTCGGGTTTGGTTGGCGCCGGTGGCGGCTTTATCAGCGTGCCGTTTATGGTGGCGCACAACGTCGTCATCATTCAGGCGGTGGCCACCAGTGCGGCACTGGGTTTTCCGATTGCAGTTGCCAATGCCGCGGGTTACGCGCTGGGTGGTCAAGGAGTTGAAGGCCTGCCCGCTTGGTCTTTGGGCTATATCTGGTTGCCCGCGCTGGCTGTTATTGCCTCCTGCAGCGTGACGACCGCGCCGCTCGGAGCCCGCATGGCGCACAAACTGCCAGTCGCCAAGCTCAAGCGCATTTTTGCCATCGTGCTGTACGTGCTCGCCGCTTACATGCTCTGGAAAGGGCTGCGTGGCTGACCTTCGCCCAGCCCAGGTCTACGGATCAGGCGCTTAAATTAGCGGCGCTGCCATTGGCAGCCGCCTCGTAAAAGTAGCAGATACGCTGGCGCGGTTGCAAATAATCCATCGCGGCAACCGGCAGGCTCGACGGCTTCAGGCTGCGCCGTATGCTGGTGTTGGGTGCCTTTTCAAGATCGATCACGATCGACTCATGGCGCGGCACAGCCGGCTCGTGAATCAACACGCGAGGTTTCAGCGGCCGGGCTGAATTGACCGACACCACCAGCGCATGGCGCTCATCGTTGAGTTGCACCACCGATCCCGGCGGGTACACGCCCATCATCCGGATAAAGGCACTCAGGGCCTTGCCGTCAAACCGCGTTTTTTGCTGGGCAAACAACATGGCCAGGGCCTCGTGCGGCGTCATGGTGGCTGCCATCTTGACCGGATTGCACAGGCCGTCATAGCGGTTGACCAGCGACAGCACGCGTGCGCCGACATCGATCGCATCCTGCTTGAGGCGCGCCGGGAAACCGCTGCCATCCACCATTTCGTGGTGTTGCGCGATCACATTTATCGCACCACTACTCAGGCCCATTTCACGGGCCATGGCCACACTTTGCGCCACATGGTCCTGGTACACCTTGTTTTCAGCAGCCGAGAAGCCTTCTTCCCAGCGGCGCACGCGCTCGGGCAAGTTCAGCTTGCCCATATCGTGCAAAAACGCCGCGATTCCGAGGTCCCTTAAAGCCGCCTCGGACAAACCCATCGACTTGCCAAGCAGCAGGGACAGTACCGTGACATTGACGGGGTGCATGGCCGCCTTGTCGCCGGCGGCCTCAGTCAGCAAGCGAATCGCGGAATCGCCCTGCGCAGCCATTTCTATGGCCATGTCGCGCACGACCTTTTCGCCCACTTTCAAGGCTTCAGCCGGGCGGCTTCCCACCAGGCTCAAGGCCTTGCGGTACTGCTCGGTCGATTCCACAAAACGGCGCTCGCACTGCAACAGACTTTCTTGTTGCGCCAAGCGGGCAGCAGCCCGTTGTTCACGCTGAACCCGAAGTCGGTCGGTTTCAAAATCCACGGCAGTGGAATCTTCGCCTTCAGTTGCTGCGGCGTCTACCGGGGTCTCAACTGGATCGCTTTTGGATGGAACATACCGGATGCGATCAACACCCAGACCGCGCAGCACTTCAAGCTGGCGATTGTTGGTGATTTTGAAACGGCTGGAGGGAAAGGGGTGGGACATCCAGCCCAAATCCAGATCAACGAAAAGCCCTGCGCGCAACTCGTGCAACGCTACATAGTCAAATTCGTCAGCTCCCATGCGATTTCTGTGTGTTCAGATGAATTTAGTCTTATTCCATTATCGTCACGGCACATGACGCGGCAACGAATTGAAACCATAAATCTGTAACAAAAAGAGATATTTTTTGGCCGTGCTCAGACCGGCAAGCTGTCATTGCCAAAGTCGTCCAGGCAACGCACTTGTTTCAACAATTCCAGCACCTGCGCGGTGTCGCCCAGACCACTACTGACGCTGACCAGCGTAGCGGTGGCACACGCGACGCCCCGGGCAAACGCATCCACCGCGCTAAGTCCCGTGGACAAGGCCCAAACCATGCCGGCCACAAAGCTGTCTCCGGCACCGACCGCGCTGTGCACGACCACGGGCAACGGAGGCGCATACCAAGCGCCATCCCCATTGACCATCATCGCGCCCACTTCGCCCATCGACACCACCACAATTTTGGCCGCGCCACGTTGCACCAGTTCACGGGCCGCATCGCGCACCTCATGCAGGCGCAACAAAGGCTTGCCGCACAAGTCCCGCATTTCGTGCAGACTGGGCTTCACCAGAAAAACGCCGTGCTCTAAGGCTGCGCTCAACGGCTCACCGGAAGTGTCCACAATCAAAGAAGCTTGGGCACCCTGCACCACGCGGGAAACCCGGGCATAAAAGTCCACCGGGACACCCGGCGGCAAACTCCCGCTGGCAACCACCAGCGACTGCGGCTGGCACATGTTGCCGATGTCGGTCAGGGCATCCTCCCATTCCTGGGTGGTGATCTCTGGGCCGGGCAAAACAAAGCGGTATTCATGGCCGGTGCTGTGCTCCAGCACGGTAAAACTCTCGCGAGGAAAACCAGAGATTGGGTGCGGATGGCAAGAAACACCCTCCTGTTGAAGCAGCGACCACATCACCCGACCGGTGCTGTGGCCGGCGGTATAAAAAGCCACCACATCGGCGCCCAGACGGTGCAACTCCCGCGCGACATTTACACCGCCGCCGCCGGCACGGCGCTGCATCGGCTCGCAACGCAATTTACTGGTGTGTCGCACTTCGTCAACGGCGGTCGACACATCCAGCGCCGGGTTCATGGTGATCGTCAAAATATTGGTCATACAAAAAGCCTATCACACGCCCAATAAAAAACCCTGCGCACAGTCAACCGTACGCAGGGTTTTGGCAAAACCTAAGTGGCTTGCGCCACTTGGGGAATTAGCCCATGTGCAGACCGCCGTTGACCGAGAAGTCAGCGCCAGTTGCGTAGCCACCTTCGTTGCTGGCCAGCCAGGCAACGATGGAAGCGATTTCGGACGGCTCGCCCAGACGCTTGACCGGCACGGTGGCAACGATCTTTTCCAGCACGTCTTCACGGATAGCCTTGACCATGTCGGTACCGATGTAGCCAGGGCTCACGGTGTTGACGGTCACGCCCTTGGTGGCCATTTCCTGGGCCAAAGCCATGGAGAAGCCGTGCATACCGGCCTTGGCAGCCGAGTAGTTGGTCTGGCCAGCTTGGCCCTTGTTGCCGTTCACGGAAGAGATCTGGATGATGCGGCCCCAGCCCTTTTCAACCATGCCAGGCACCACTTGCTTGGTCACGTTGAACATGGAGTTCAGGTTGGTGTCGATCACAGCATCCCAGTCTTCGCGGGTCATCTTCAGGAAAACGCGGTCGCGGGTGATACCGGCGTTGTTCACCAGCACATCGATGGCGCCATGCTCAGTGCGAGCCTTGGTGAAAGCTTCTACGGTGGAATCCCAATCGCCTACGTTACCAACCGATGCGAAGAAGGTGAAGCCCAGTGCTGCCTGCTCGGCGATCCACTTGGCGTGGTCACGGGTCGGGCCGCAGCCTGCGATCACCTTGAAGCCGTCCTTGTGCAGGCGCTGGCAGATGGCGGTACCGATGCCACCCATGCCGCCGGTCACGTACGCTACTTTTTGACTCATTTCTATCTCCTTTTTGATAAGAACTACCTACACACTAACAATGAAAATTCACTCAAGGTGACCGGGTTCACCCCAGCAGCACCCTCCGTTTCAGGCCTTGGCCTTCACATAGCTGCCCGGTGCGGGCATGGTCGCCTTGTACTTGCCCTTGCCATAGGTCTTGGGCGCAGCAATCTGCTTACCCGCGTTGCCCTTGAGCCAGGTGGACCAATCGGTCCACCAGCTACCGGCATGCTCCTGCGCACCTTCGATCCAGGCTTCTGCGGTCTTGGGCAGCTTGCCATCGGCACGAATCCAGTGGCTGCGCTTGTTCTTGGTGGGCGGGTTGATCACGCCGGCAATGTGGCCGGACGCGCCCATAACAAAGCGGTTCTTGCCCGGCAGTACCTGGGTAGAACCATAGGCGCCACCAATCGGAACGATGTGGTCTTCGCGCGAACCGTACAGGTAAAACGGCATATCGAGCTTGCGCAAGTCGATCTTTTCACCGCACACCGTGGCCTTGCC
>CAKZJN010000346.1 GCA_936943465.1 uncultured Rhodoferax sp. | reverse complement strand
GTGATGCGCTGGCGCAGCGGATCGAGTTCGCGCTCCAGTTGCATGCGGCGCTCATCGCTGGCGCGCAGCTTGGCGGTCAGGTCGTCGTATTCGCTGCGGCGCGCGCCCAGGGCCTGTTCGCGCTCCAGTTTCAAGGCCAGCGCGTTTTGCAATCCGGCTTGTGCAGCGGCATCGGTGAGGCGCTGCAACTCCTCTTGCGCGCGCTGTTCTTCGGCATGAATCGAGGCGGTCTGCTGATCGGCGGTTTCCATGGCGCGGGACAACTCGGCGTTGCGGGCCTGCAGGCTGCGCTGGGCAAAGCCCGCCTCTTGTGCCTGCCGCTCCAGGCTGCGCTGTTGTTCGCGGCACTGGTTGAGCTTGCCCTGCCAGTCAATCACGCGCTCTTCCAGTTGCGCATGGCGCTCCTGTGCATCGGCCAACTGCATGTCCAGCGCCTCAAAGCGGCCCTCGGCCACCACGCGGCGCTCTTGCAGGTCTTCCAGTTGGGCATCAATTTCGGCCAGATCGCTGTCAATCTGTGCGCTGCGGGCGCGCGCCTGCTCGGCCAACTGGTTCAGGCGCAAGGCCTCCACCTGCAGGGCATGGTGCCGGCTTTGGGCATCGGCTGCCTCGCGCCGCACGCCCACCAGCGTCTGCGCGCTCTGGGCATAGGCGCTCTCGGCGCGCGACAACGCCACCCGCGATTCATCGGCAATCAGCACCTGCGCACGCAGTTGCTTTTCCAGATTTTCAATTTCCTGCGCACGGGCCAGCAAACCGGCTTGTTCAGAGTCTTGCGCATAAAAGCTCACGCTGTGGGCGCTGACCACATGGCCGGACTTCACGTAAATGGCTTCGCCGGGCTTGAGTTGCGCGCGCTGCGCCAGTGCGTCGTCCAGGCTGCCGGCGGTAAAGCAGCCATGCAGCCAGTCCACCAGTACGGCACGCTGACCGGCCTCGTTCACCCGCAGCAAATCGGACAGGCGCGGCAAGCCGGTGGCGGCCTCCGGCGCAGCGGCCAGCGGCGGCGTGAAAAATGCCAGCTTGGCCGGTGGTGCATCCGCGGCAAAGGCGCGAACCATGTCCAAGCGCGAAACTTCGAGCGCACCCAGCCGTTCACGCAGCGCGCCTTCCAGCGCGTTTTCCCAGCCCAGCTCGATATGAATGCGGCTCCACAGCCCTTGCAAATGGTCCAGCCCATGTTTGGCCAGCCAGGGTTGCAACTTGCCGTCGGTGCGGACTTTTTCCTGCAGCGCCTTGAGGGCTTCCAGCCGCGCCGACAAATCTGCCTGGCGGCCCGACTCTTCGTTGACCGCTTTTTGCGCGGTGCTGCGGGCTTCGTCCAGCGCGGGGACCGATTCCTGTAGCGCGTGCAGGCGTTCCTCGGCAATGGCCAGCGCTTCCTGCGATTCTTCCACCTGGGCTTGCAGCGTCAGCAGGCGTTCCTCGTCGGGGGCACCCAGGGCGTTGCGGTCGGTGCTCAGGCGCTCACGGCGCGTGCCCAACTGGCGGCTCTGGTCTTCAATGGCGCGCTGCTCCACGGCCAACACCTGAATCTGCTGCTGCACCTGCATGGCGGCGGTGCGTTGCTCGTTGGCATTGGCTTGCGCCTTGCTCAGCGATTCCTCGATCTCGGGCATTTGCTGGGCTTGCTCTTCCACCTGCGCTGCCAGCAACTCCGCCTGTTCTTCGCCGTGCAGCGCCAGTTCGGCCAGTCGCTCGATTTCCGCCTGCGCGTCTTCCTTGCGGGTGGCCCATTGCGCCACTTGTTCTTTCAGGCTGACCAGCCGCTGCTCCACGCGCTGGCGGCCTTCCACCACAAAGCGGATTTCGGCTTCCAGCCGCCCAACATCGGTACTGGCTTCGTACAGCAAGCCCTGGGCCTGATTCACCTGGTCACCGGCGGCGTAATGCGCCTGGCGCACTGTTTCCAGTTCGGACTCAATATGGCGCAAATCGGCCATGCGCGCTTCGAGCGCATTGACGGCTGCCAGGCCTTCGGTCTGCACCTTGGTCTGGTCAGCCAGCGCCTCGGCACGCTTCAAGAACCATTGCTGGTGCTGCTTCTGCGTGACTTCGGCCTGCAGGGTGTTGTACTTTTTGGCGACCTCGGCCTGCTTTTCCAGCTTGTCGAGGTTGGCGTTCAGTTCGCGCAGGATGTCCTCGACACGGGTCAGGTTTTCGCGGGTGTCGCTCAGCCGGTTTTCGGTTTCACGGCGGCGCTCTTTGTATTTGGAGACGCCGGCGGCCTCTTCCAGAAACAGGCGCAGTTCTTCAGGCTTGGACTCGATGATGCGGCTGATGGTGCCCTGGCCGATGATGGCGTAGGCACGTGGCCCGAGGCCGGTGCCCAGAAACACGTCCTGCACATCGCGGCGGCGCACCGGCTGGTTGTTGATGAAGTAGCTGGAGCCGCCATCGCGGGTCAGCACGCGTTTGACGGCGATTTCGCCAAACTGGCCCCACTGGCCACCGGCGCGGTGGTCGGAATTGTCAAACACCAGTTCCACACTGGAACGGCTGGCCGGCTTGCGGGAATTGGTGCCGTTGAAGATCACGTCCTGCATCGACTCGCCGCGCAACTCGCTTGCCTTGCTTTCACCCAGCACCCAGCGCACCGCATCCATGATGTTGGATTTGCCGCAACCATTGGGCCCCACCACGCCAACCAACTGCCCGGGCAACAGGAAGTTGGTGGGTTCTGCAAACGACTTGAAGCCCGATAACTTGATTGAATTGAGACGCACGTGACCGACTTGTTTAGGCTAAGGTGTTGATTCCATTAGGAAATTTTGCGTCACACCGGGGCGACGGGGACCCTGATGATACCGTGCGACGGCCCGGCGCACCGGCCCAGCTCAACGCGCTTTCGGTGCTGCTGGCGGGTTGAGTGCCAATTCAATTTTGGTGTTCAGTGCGGTCAGGTTTGGCGGCTTGACCAGATAGCCCGCCACGCCCAGCGGCAAGGCCTCGCCCACGGTGGAGGCGCTGGAGTCGGCACTCAAGAAAATCACCGGAATGTTGGCCAGTTGGGAATGCGCCGAAGCCCGCAATTTGCGCACAAACTCAATGCCGCCCATGGGCTGCATATGCACGTCGGTCAGGATCAGGTCCGGCTTGATGGTGGGCACTTCACGCAAGGCGACCGCCCCGTTCTCCACCGCAAACAAATCCAGAATGCCCAACCGCCGCAGGTTACCCATGATGAAGGTGCTCATGATCTTCTCGTCTTCGACGACCAGCACCCGCGCCCGTTTGATGTCCATTGCTTGTGTCCCCTGCAATTGTTGGATTCAGACGCCCGAATCGACTTGCTGCAGGTGGGCATTGACCTCCTCCAGCAAGCCCTCCAGTTCAGGCTTTAGAGCCGCATAGGCAGCCCCGATCGTGGTGCTCTGGCTGTCTTTGCTCTGGGCTTCCACCTGAACCACATGCGCGCACAACGACTCCACGCAAAAAATCGGCACAAAACCCTTGAGCGCATGCAAAACGCGGTTGGCCTCGACGATCTGGCCATTGCCCAGCAATTGCGCCACCAGCGGAATGTCCCGAGTGAGTGACTCCTGCAGCATGGCCAGCATGCCGTTCATGGCATCGGTATCGCCAATTTGCTCCAGCGCCAGATGCGTATCGAGGTAGGTTGGGGATGGTGATGACATAGCTAAAGGCTCCTCCAGGTGTCGCGCTTGTTGCGAGGCAATTTCTCGAAGCGAAGTGTAGCCAAGGCTCGGACATAATTCCTGCCCATGAATCCCAATATGTCCCGGCTGCAGCCCTATCCCTTTGAGCGCTTGCGCCAGCTTTTCTCGCAAGTCACACCCAACCCCGCCTACGCCCCCATCAGCCTGGGCATTGGCGAACCGCGCCACGCTGCGCCGGAACTGGTCAAGCAGGCCTATTGCGATGCCATTCTGAACAGCGGCGGCCTGTCGGTCTACCCCGCTACCGCCGGTGACCCGGCACTGCGCACCGCCATGGCCCAATGGATTCAGCGGCGCTATGGCCTGACGCTCGACAGCGCCACGCAGGTGCTGCCGATCAATGGCTCCCGCGAGGCGCTGTTTGCCTTCGCCCAGACGGTGATCCAGCCCGTGCCCCAGGGCCAGGGCGCGTCGGCGGTGGTGGTCTGCCCCAACCCGTTCTACCAAATTTACGA
>CAKZJN010000345.1 GCA_936943465.1 uncultured Rhodoferax sp. | reverse complement strand
AACTTTGACCGCGTGGAACTGCGCTACATCGGTGATGCCGCTGCCCGCTCGCAGGCTCTGATGACCGGTCAAGTCGATGCCATCAACCGCGTCGACCCCAAGACCGCTGCACTGCTGGCCAAGAACACCAAGCTGCGCATCTCCCGCACGCCTGGCATGGGCAACCGATTTGCGTTCGTGGCCCACACCGACAAAGATCCTTACACCAACAAGGACCTGATGCTCGCGCTGAAGTACGGCATCGACCGCAAGAAGATCGTCGACAACGTGTTCTCCGGCTACGCATCGATTGGTAACGACCACACCGTCGGCACCAAGATGAAGTACTACGACACCAAGCAGAAGCAGACTCCTTACGATCCCGACAAGGCCAAGTTCCACTTCAAGAAGTCGGGCTACAGCGGATCGGTCGAACTGCAAGTGTCCGAAGGCGCGTTCTCCGGTGCAACCGACTCCGGTCAGGTGTACCAGGAATCGCTGGCGAAGGCCGGTATCAACATGGATCTGAAACGCGTATCCGGTGACGGTTACTGGGACAACGTCTGGCTCAAGGTGCCGTTCTGCGCGGTGTACTGGGGCAACCGTCCCACCATCGACAACCAGCTCACCAGCACCTTCTTTGGTGGCATGAAGAACCCCTGGAACGACACCCACTTCCAGAACGACGAATTCAGCAAACTGCTGGTGGCAGCCCGCGTGGAAATGGACCAGAAGAAACGTGGCGAAATGTATGCCCGTTGCCAGTCCCTGATTTCGCAAAACTCCGGTATGGTGTGCTTCGCCGTGCAGGACTATCTGGACGCATGCAGCACCAAAGTGCAAGGTCTGACCATCTCTGGCCGTTACGACCTGGGTGACCAGCGTCTGGCCGAAAAGGGCTGGTTCGCCTAATCGGTCTTCGCACCATCAAGGCCCCTGCGCTGAAAAGCCCAGGGGCCTTTTTCTTTCTGCTTAAGCCATCGAGCCCCCAACAAAAGCTCCAAAGGAAGCGGTTAACCGATAAGCAGCGCATCAGTTTTCATGGTTGCGCCCCCTTTTATCGACATTCCGACGTGGCGCGACACGGCACGTTTCGTGCTCATTTTTTAGCCGGGTTTTATTGGGGTTCGCCCCAGTGTCAGAGCCCTCCGTCGCACGCGCTAGTGCGGTATTCTTGATTGCTGGCTCACTCGAATGATTACCTTATGTCGAAACTTATATTGAACAGGCTCTTGCTGGGTGTCCTCACGTTGTTCGCAGTTTCCATACTGATCTTCGTGTGCACGCAAATTCTGCCGGGCGACGTTGCTTCCGCCGTGCTGGGGCAAGGCGCAACACCCGAGGCACTGGTAATTTTTCGCAGGGAGCTCGGGCTCGATGTACCGGCGCACCTGCGCTACTTCAACTGGCTGACCGGTGCGTTGCACGGCGACCTGGGGGTAGCGCTGACCAACAAGCGCGTGATCGTCGACGAAATCATGCCCCGCCTGGCCAACACATTGTTCCTGGCCGCCTATGCTGCGGCCATTGCCATCCCCGTGGCAGTTGGTCTGGGCATTCTGTCCGCAATTAACGAGGGCAAGTGGTCCGACAAACTGGCCAACGTTGTCACCTTGACAGCGATTTCATTGCCCGAGTTTTTTATTGCTTACCTGCTGATCATTTTCATGGCTGTGAATGTGGAATGGTTCCCCTCGCTGTCTACCGTTTACAAGGACATGCCGTTTGCCGAGCGCGTCTACCAAACCACGCTGCCCGC
>CAKZJN010000344.1 GCA_936943465.1 uncultured Rhodoferax sp. | reverse complement strand
GACCGGTCCCTGGCCGTTCCCGGATCTGTTGCCGGAACGCTGGAATGCCGGTGCGTGGACCAGCGTGCTGGCCAGCCACGACACGCTGGCAACCACGTTGTGGCTAGCATTGACGAGCGCGGGTGTGGCGCTGGCCTGGAGCGTCGCGTGGTTGGAACTGGCGCCGCCCACCTGGCAACTGCGCTTGCAGGCGCTGGCCATGGGACCGTTGCTGTTGCCCGCCTTGTTGTGGACGCTGGGCCTGCACCAACTCACCCTGGCCTGGGGTCTGGATGGCAGCGCCGCTGGTGTCTGGCTGGCGCACTGGCTGGCCTGCGTGCCCTATGTGCTGCTCACGCTGCACGGGCCCTACGCCGGCTTTGACCAGCGCCTGACGGCTGTGGCGGCCACACTGGGTCACAGCCGCTGGCACAGCCTGTGGCGCATCAAATGGCCGCTGCTACGGGCCAGCCTGGCCTCGGCCTTTGCGGTGGGCTTTTCGGTGAGCGTGGTGCAGTACCTGCCCACGCTGTATGTGGGCACCGGCCGTTTTGCCACCGTCACGACTGAGGCGGTAGCGCTGGCTTCGGGCGGGCAACGCAACCTGATGGCGGCTTTTGCCTGGTTGCAGTGGCTGCTACCGGCTGCGGTGTTTGCATGGGCCGCGTGGCTGGGACGGCCACGCCGGTTTGCAAAACCGAACACGCAGTTGGGCACAATCCGCCCATGACCGCGCAACCAAATTTGCCCCCTGAGTGGCACACCTTGCCCGATGCACCGGCCGCCGGCACGGTGTTGCTGCACCGCGATGCTGTGCTGGATGGTCAGGTTCTGATGCACAGCGTGGCGGCCGACCCGGCTAAGCCTCAGGCCAAGCCTTTTCCACTTTTGCTCTTGCGCAGCGGCGACCACATCACCGCCTTTGCCAACCGATGTGCACACTTTGGCGTGCCGCTGGCAGCGCGCCAGGAGCACATGATTTTTGAGCCCCACACCAGCCTGACCTGCAACGTGCATTACGCCCGTTTCCGCTGGTCGGATGGCGTCTGTGACCGGGGCGACTGCGAGGGCGACGCCCTGACGCCCGTGCCCCTGCATATCGACGCCGATGGCCAGGTGCGCATCGGTCCGCAGCCATGAGCCTGGAGATCGCGGTACGGCAACTCGCCAGCCCGCAAGGCGTCTTGCTGCGCGACCTGAATCTGCAGATTGCACCGGGCAGTATCCATACGCTGATGGGTGAAAGCGGCTGCGGCAAGTCCAGCTTGCTGGCCGCCATTTGCGGCACGCTGGATGCGGATATGCATTTCGATGGCCGGATCAGCTTGAATGGCGTAGAACTTGACCCCCTGCCCACGCCAGCGCGCCGGGTTGGGATTCTGTTTCAGGATGCGCTGCTGTTCCCGCACCTGACGGTACGCGAGAACCTGCTGTTTGCGGTGCCCCGTGGCCCGGCGGCGCAGCGCAATGCGCAGGTTCAGCAAGCACTGGAGGACATGGAACTGGCTGAATTTACTGAAGGCGACCCGGCCACGTTGTCAGGCGGGCAACGCGCCCGCGTGGCGCTGGCGCGTGCCCTGCTGGCGCAACCCAAAGCGTTGCTGTTGGACGAACCGTTTTCGCGGCTCGACGCGGCACTGCGCGAGCGTATGCGGGCGCTGGTGTTCAGGGTGGTGAAGATGCGCAATATTCCAGCGCTGATGGTCACCCATGACCTGCAGGATGTGGCCGACCCCAGCCTGGTTTGCCAGGCCAGCGACTACCGCTAAAGCCCCGTGTATAGGGCTGGTGCGCCGCCTTATTGGGTAGTGCGGTTGCGCGAAATCAGCTTGCCGTGCGGCAGTGTGGACAGGCGGTTGAACATGCTGCGGCAATAGCCCTTGATGGCCAGGCACTTGTTGATTTCATCCACCGGCAGCGGCCCCGACACCACGACGATGTCTTCGGCGCTTTGCCACGCGCCCGCTGCACGCAGACGCCG
>CAKZJN010000343.1 GCA_936943465.1 uncultured Rhodoferax sp. | reverse complement strand
CATTCGTACTTGGTTATTAACCATGACTTTTCAGCGCAGGTCAACCCATTACCAAAATTGAAGGCTTCGCTTCAATTTGATAAAAGTGAACTGCTGCACCCCATCAGCGTCCGCGCAGGATTCACCCCTCCCCCCCGACTGCCCCAGGTCGGGACGGCATGGCTAAGTAGCACCAGGCGGGGTGGGTAGAAATGGAAGGTGCTTAGTGGCGGAAGTGGCGCACGCCGCTGTACACCATGGCCACGCCACGCTCGTTGGCCGCCGCGATCACTTCGTCATCACGCATCGAGCCGCCAGGCTGAATGACGCAGGTCGCACCGGCATCCACCACCACGTCGAGGCCGTCGCGGAAGGGGAAGAAGGCGTCGCTGGCCACTACAGTGCCGGCCAGTGACAGCTTGGCGTGCTCGGCCTTGATGCTGGCAATGCGGGCCGAGTCCAGGCGGCTCATCTGGCCGGCGCCCACGCCCATGGTCATGCCGCCCTTGCAGAACACAATGGCGTTGCTCTTGACGTACTGCGCCACTTTCCAGGCAAACAGCAGGTCTTGCAATTCTTCCGGGGTGGGTTGCTTGACCGTGACTACTTTCAGGTCGGCCAGGGAAAGTTGGTGGTTGTCGGCAGACTGCAACAGGATGCCGGAGCCCACACGCTTCATGTCGACGGCGTTGCGGCCGTTGTCCCAATCGGTCTTTCCGCCCTTGGGCAGGTCGATCTGCAACACGCGCACATTGGCCTTGGCAGCAAACACGGCCAGGGCTTCGGGGCTGTAAGCCGGGGCCATCAGCACTTCGACAAACTGCTTGGAGATTTCCTTGGCACCGGCTTCGTCCAGCGGCGTGTTCAGGGCAATGATGCCGCCAAAGGCCGAGGTGGGGTCGGTTTTGAAGGCCTTGCTGTAGGCCTCCAGCGCGTTGGCGCCCACGGCCACGCCGCAGGGGTTAGCGTGCTTGACGATCACGCAAGCCGGTGTGTCAAAACTCTTGACGCATTCCCATGCCGCATCGGCGTCGGCAATGTTGTTGTAGCTGAGTTCCTTGCCTTGCAACTGCTTGGCAGTTACCAGTGAACCGGGGGCCGGGTACAAGTCGCGGTAGAGGGCGGCTTGCTGGTGGCTGTTTTCACCGTAGCGCAGGTCTTGCACCTTGATGAAGCGGCCATTGCTCTGGCCGGGGAACTGGCTGAGCGCCGGGGCCTGGTTGTCGGCCACACCGTCACCAAACTGCACGCTGGAAAGGTAGTCGCTGATGGCACCGTCGTACTGGCTGATGCGGTTGAAAGCTGCCACGCTCAACGCGAACTTGGTCTTCTGGGTCACGCCGCCGGCCTTGAGTTCGGCAATCACGGTCGCGTATTGCGATGCGTCGGTCAGCACCGCCACGTCTTTCCAGTTCTTGGCTGCGCTGCGCACCATGGCCGGGCCGCCAATGTCGATGTTTTCAATCGCGTCTTCCAGCGTGCAGCCGGGCTTGGCTACGGTGGACTCAAACGGATACAGATTCACCACCAACACGTCGATGGTGTCGATGTTGTGCTCGGCCAGTGCGGCCATGTGGGCTGGCATGTCACGGCGTGCCAGCAGGCCGCCATGCACGCGCGGGTGCAGGGTCTTGACGCGTCCGTCCAGCATTTCGGGAAAGCCGGTCATGGCGGCCACTTCGGTCACGGGCAGGCCGTTGTCGGCCAGCAGCTTGGCGGTGCCACCGGTGGAAAGCAACTTGATGCCTTGCGCATGCAGCGCCTGCGCCAGTTCAAGGATGCCGGTTTTGTCGGAAACGGAAAGCAGTGCGTTCATGGTTTTCACTTCAGTAGTTTGTGTTCAAGGAGTTTCTTGCGCAGGGTGTTGCGGTTCAGGCCCAGCCACTCGGCGGCCTTGGACTGGTTGTGTCCGGCATGGTTCATCACCACTTCCAACAGCGGTTTTTCAACAATGCGCACCATCATGTCGTGCAGGCCATCGGGTTCGGTACCGCGCAGGTCACGGAAATACACCTCGAGACTGCTGCGCACAATCTCTTCAATTTGCTTTTTACTCATACGGTCTCTCTCTTTATCGCTTTGTCTTGTGCGGTCTCTGCAGCGGCCGGTATGCGGTCCATCTGCGCATTCAGCGCGTCCATAAACGCTTCCACCGAGGCAACCTGCGCCTGGCTGTCGTTCAGCGTATTCATGTGGGCCCGAAAATCTTCGCCGCCCGGCAACTCGCGCACATACCAGCCAATGTGTTTGCGCGCCGAGCGCACGCCGATGAACTCGTCGTACAGCGTGTAGTGGTCGTGCAGGTGCTCCACCAGCAGGCGTTTGACCTCGCTCACCAGGGGCGGCGCCAGGTGCGTGCCGGTGGCCAGGAAGTGCGCAATCTCGCGGAATATCCAGGGTCGCCCTTGCGCGGCGCGGCCAATCATGACGGCATCGGCTCCGGTATACGCCAGCACCTCGCGGGCGCGCTCGGGGGTACTGATGTCGCCATTGGCGACCACCGGAATGCGCAGCGCGGCCTTAACTTCGGCAATGGTGTCGTACTCGGCTTGACCCGTGTAACCCTGCTCGCGGGTGCGTCCATGCACGGCCACCATCTGCACGCCGGCACTCTCGGCGGCACGCGCGATGCGCACCGCATTCTTGTGACTCTGGCACCAACCGGTGCGCATTTTGAGGGTAACCGGCACGTTGCGGGTGGCACAGGCCTGCACCACAGCATCCACAATTTCCAGTGCCAACGGCTCGTCTTGCATCAAGGCGGAGCCGGCCCATTTGTTGCAAACCTTCTTGGCCGGGCAACCCATATTGATATCGATAATCTGGGCGCCCCGATCGATGTTGTAGAGCGCGGCGTCGGCCATCATGGCGGCCTCGGTCCCAGCGATCTGCACGGCAATCGGGCCCGGTTCACCATCGTGGTTGGCACGGCGCGATGTCTTGAGCGAATTCCACAGGTCCTTGCGGGAGGTGACCATTTCACTCACCGCATAGCCCGCACCCAACCGCTTGCACAACTGGCGGAACGGGCGGTCCGTCACACCCGCCATGGGCGCGACCATGAGCGCGTTAGCCAATGCAAACGGACCAATATGCATATTGTTGGAAGAATCGGGTGGTGGGGGGTCTGGCGGAGGGCCAGCCCCGATTCTACCTGCCCAAAATTTCAGCAATTGAAATCTGGAGCCGTGCCGAGAGGTCCCCACTTTCTATACTTGCAGCCCTATGGACGCTTGGATTAACCACCTCATTGCCCTGCTGGCGTTACCTGCCTACAGCCTGGGAACTGTGTTCGTGGTGTCCTTTGTATCCGCCACGCTGGTGCCCATGGGCTCGGAGCCGGTGGTGTTCGGCTTGATTCAAATCAACCCGGCCTTATGGTGGCAAGTGATCGGGGTGGCCACGCTTGGCAACACGCTGGGCGGTGCGCTGGACTGGTGGCTGGGCTATGGGGCCCACCAGGTGGCCGATAAGTACCACCATTCTCAGCACCATGTGCGTGCTTTGGACTGGTTGAAAAAGTTAGGGCCCAAAGCCTGTTTGCTGGCCTGGTTGCCGCTGGTGGGCGACCCGCTGTGCGCCGTGGCCGGTTGGCTGCGACTGCCCTTTTGGCCGTGCTTGTTTTACATGGCGATAGGAAAGTTCCTGCGCTATCTGGTCATGACTTCTGCATTGATGGGACTGTTTGCCTGATGGAAATTTTGATTCTGACCTTGCTCGCGGCGGGCGCGTTGTTTTTGAACAAGCGCGAACAATTGCGTCGCATTCATCTGCTGGCTGGCATCTTGAGCCAGTTTGAAGTGGAGAAGTTGATGGAGACCGTGGCCGACGGCTACCTGCGGGCGCTGGGTGAAAAAGACGCCGAGCGGGCGCAACAAGTCTGGAACATGCTGGAGCAGGCTGAAATCACCTTGTGTGGCCAGGTTCACGCGTTTGTCGGGGCCACAGCCGCACTCGACGCTGAGTCTGCACGTTTCAGTACCCTGCCGCTGGGCCTCCCTTTTGCGACCCAGTGGTTTCCCCGCGCCACTGCCGATTTGCGCGCGGTATTGCGCGTGCACGGCGACGGCGTTGAACGGCTGGTGCGCAACGAAGGGCGCCTGTCGCAGCGCGACAAGGCCTTCATGCTGACGGCGGAATTGCTGCTGCTACAACACACCTGCCACTGGTTCTGCCGCTCCAAACCCACGGCCAATGCACGCATGATGGTCCGGCACCGGACGCCGCACGCGCAATTACTGGCTTCGGTATCACCCAAAACCCGGACGGCCTACGAGCGACTCATGGGCTGAACGCAGCGACGGTTTAGCGCAGCAATACCAATGCTGTGCCCAGCACGGTCAAGCCCGCGCCCAGCCAGGCCCCCGGCGCAGGTGCCCGGCCCATGCGCCACCACAACAAGGGCAGCACCAGCACCGGCGACACGCTGGAAAGAATGGCGACCATGCCCACGTCGCCGTGCTGCAAGGCCATCAACACCAGGCTCATGCCCACGCCCATCCCCAGAAATCCGATAAAGCCCACCTGCAACAAAACCGGCAGCGTGGCGGGTCGCTGGGCGCGTGCGGCCGCATAGCCAGACCAGAGCAAAACCATTTGTGCCACGCAGGTGATCGTCACCCGCACCGCTGTGGCAGCCACCGGATCGACACCACTGACCATGACCGGCTTGGCGATCAGCGAACTCAGCGCCTGGCAAAGCGCCGCCAGCAAGCCCAGCACAACGCCCACCCCGATGGGGCCCCGGTTGCTTTCCCATTCGTGCGCTTCATCTTTGTGGCGACCGAGCAGCGTGGCGGTCATAACGCCCCCCATAACCAGCAGACCGCCGGCCATAGCCTGGGGCGCCATACGCTCCCCCAGCACGGCGTAGCCCAGCAACGCACTAAAGAAAGCGTGGGTGGCAAACAGCACGCTGGTGCGGCGCGGCCCGAGGCGGTTCATTGCCGCAAACAGCGCGGTGTCACCTACAAAAATACCGATAAACCCGCTGAGCGCCATCACACCGATTTGCGCCAGGGTGATGCCCTGCCAGGTTCCCTGCCACCAGACCACCGGCCAGAGCATGGCAACCACCAGCAACATACGCCAACGGGTAAACGCCAGCGCGCCCAGATGGCGGGCCGGCGTGGCCGAGAAAATACTGGTGAAGGCCCAGCAAACTGCCGCCCCGAGGGCCAGCAGGTCGTAGGGTGAAAACGCCAAAGGCCTTTGCTTGGAAGTGGCGCTTAAGAGCTGAACAGGAAGTTCATCACGTCGCCATCCTTGACCACGTAATCCTTGCCTTCGGCGCGCATCTTGCCGGCTTCCTTGGCACCCTGTTCGCCCTTGAAGTGGATGAAGTCGTCAAAGGCAATGGTCTGGGCCCGGATGTAGCCCTTCTCGAAGTCGGTGTGGATCACACCGGCGGCCTGCGGGCCGGTGTCGCCCACATGGATGGTCCAGGCGCGCACTTCCTTCACACCGGCGGTGAAATAGGTTTGCAGCCCCAACAGGCTGTAGGCCGAGCGGATCAGACGGTTCAGGCCGGGCTCGTCCTGACCCAACTCTTCCAGGAACATCTGGCGGTCTTCGTCGCTCATTTCCGACATGTCGGCTTCGAGCTTGGCGCAGATGGCCACCACCGGCGCCTTTTGCGCGGTGGCAAAGGCGGTCAGACGGTCCAGCAACGGGTTGTTGGTGAAGCCGTCTTCCGACACATTGGCCACAAACATGGCGGGCTTGGCCGTGATCAGGAAAAACTG
>CAKZJN010000342.1 GCA_936943465.1 uncultured Rhodoferax sp. | reverse complement strand
GCGTTCTGGACCGCCTTTTCCCTGGCGGGTACCGGCTGGGGTTCGCTGGGGCTGGTAGCGCCCTTGTTGCTGCTGGCGCCGCGCTCGCTCTGGGCCTGTTTGTGCACGGTTCCTTTTGCTGCAGTCTGTGTGCGCGGCGGCAAGGCGCTCATTGAAAGCCCACGCCCGGCGGCCCTGATTGACAACAGCCAGATGCGCATCGTGGGCGAGGCCATGCACAACGTGTCCATGCCCTCGGGCCATACGCTGACCGCGTTTTCGATTGCGGCGGCGCTGTACTTTTCTCTGCCTGCTGAGCGGCGCGGCCGCTTTGCCTGGCTCTGGCTGCTGGCGGCAGCGACGGGGCTGTCACGCATGATGCTCGGCGCGCATTGGCCGGGGGATGTGGCAGTGGGGGCCAGCGTGGGCATCCTGTGTGGCTTGCTGGGCAATGTGCTGGCTGCGCGTACTTTGGATGCCAATAACCAACTGCGCCCCTGGAGCCAGTGGCTGGCCGCCGCGTTGCTGGCGGCGTGCGGCTACTTTCTGATTTTTGATGTGGTGGACTTCCCCGAGAGCCTGCTGCTTCAATGGGGGCTGGCGGTGTCGGTGCTGGTCACCTTGCTGGCCTTTGCCATACGCAGCGCCAGGTCGCTCAAGGCGACATAGGCCGCGCCGGCCTTCGCGTCCCACGCGGTCACCACCTCGGCCTGCTTGGCGATAGCCTCCACGTCGCCCCGCGCGCCTGGGCCGGTGAGGGCCTTGGAGGGGCCCATGCGGGTGATGTTGGCCACGGCGTTTTGCAACAGACTTTCGCGCAGGTGCGGTAGCAGGGCCTCGGGCACGCCGGTGGCGCGCCAGGCGTCTTCGGCGGTTTGCTGAATCACCGGCAGGAAGTTGGTGGCAAACACCGCCGCTGCGTGGTACAGCAGTTTGTGCTCGCGCTGCACGGTAAAGCAGTGCGCCTGAATTGCGGTGAAAGCGGTGTGCAGCGTGGCGGTGGCGTCCGCCGGGCCTTCCAGGGCGCAGGCGGTGCCGGCGAACTGTTGCACGGCGACTGCTGCCGAGGCGAAACTCAATATGCAATGCGCGCTGGCGGTGCGCCAGCCCATGGCGGCCAGCGCCTCCAGGCTGTCCGACGACTGTGCGCCACTGCAATGAAACACCAGCGGTGCCGTAGTCTGCGGCCCGCGCGCCTGGGCCAAACTCTCAGCCGCGGCGCGAATCTGGGCGTCCGGCACGGCCAGCATCCAGACATCGGCCGGGCGCATGCCTGCCATTTCACCAACCGGCGTACCGCCCCGCATAAAGGCGCAAGCGGCCTCGGCGGTGTCGGCATGGCGGGTCAGCACGTCCTGCAGCGCAAAGCTGCGGTTCTGCTGCCACAAATGCCCGAGCGTCTGTCCGACCCTGCCGGCTCCCATGATGTTGAGCGTTTGCATGTGCTGGCTCCTAGACGATGAGCGGCGGTTCTTCCATGGCTTCAAGCTGTTCTTCGAGCATCTGCACCTGGCCCTGCCAGTAGTCGCTGCTGCCAAACCACGGAAAGTTGACCGGAAAGGTGGGGTCCGACCAGCGCCGTGCCAGCCAGGCGCTGTAGTGAATCAGGCGCAGGGTGCGCAGCGGCTCGATCAACGCCAGTTCTTCGCGGTCAAATTCGCGGAACTGCTCGTAGCCGTCCACCAGGGCGCCGAGCTGGCGCTGGCGCTGCTGTCGGTCGCCGCTGAGCAGCATCCAGAAGTCCTGCACCGCCGGCCCGGTGCGCGCGTCGTCCAGGTCCACAAAGTGCGGTCCCGGGCCGAGTTCGGGTGCCACATCGGCCGGTGTCCACAAAATATTGCCGGGGTGGCAGTCGCCATGCAGGCGCAGCATCCGGATGCCGTGGTCCCTGCGGCCGGAATGGGCGCTGGCGTCCAGAGCGGGGTGCTGGCGGATGGCGGCAATGGCCCGCTCGACGCCGCGTGTCCAGGCGGACTGCACATCCAGCGGCACCTGCTCGTGCTGCAACAACCACTGCATCGGCTCCTCGGCAAAGGTCTGCAGGTTGAGCGCCGGGCGGGCGGCGAAAGGCTTGCGCGCACCCACGGTGTGAATGCGCGCCAGAAAGCGGCCAATCCACTCCAGCACTTCGCCATCGTCCAGTTCGGGCCGGCGTCCGCCGCGGCATGGGCTGACACAAAACGCAAAGCCGTCGGCATGGTGCAGCGTGGCGCCGTTCAGCACCAGCGGTCCAATGGCGGGCACCTCAAAGGCCATCAGCTCGGCGGCGAACTGGTGCTCCTCCAAAATCTGCGCCTCGGTCCAGCGCTCGGGCCGGTAGAACTTGGCCACCACCGTGCTGCCGTCTTCCAGATGCACCTGGTAGACGCGGTTCTCGTACGACGAAAGGGCGGTCAGGCGGCCGTCTCCGCGCAGGCCCACGGTTTCCAGGGCGTCGAGTACCCGATCGGGGGTGAGCGTTTCAAAGGCGTGGGTCATGCATGCATTGTCGCCCCCCGAGGGGGTGCGTTTCCCCTTGGGGCGGCCCGGCGGGGAAACCTGGCCTGGTGATGGCTTAAAAGGGTGCGTCGCGGTCCGACGCGGAGTCGGAGTATTCGCCTGACGCACTGCTGGACGAAGACAGGCCGCCCAGGTGCTGGAACGGCACCGACTGCTTCACCAGAATGATGGTGCAGGGCGCGTCCATGGCCACCTTGATGGGCACGGTGGCAATAAAGCGCTGCGTCTTCAGACCGTGCGTGGCGGCGCCCATCACGATCACGCTGACGTTGTTGCCGCGCGCATAGTCGAGCAGGGCCTCGGCCACATCGCCCGACTCCAGCACATGAAACGAAGTTTGTTGCCCGGGTTGGTCCAGGGGCTGGGCCCACTGGCGCAGCGAGGTGAGGTAGCGCCGGTGCACCGTGGATTCGCTCTTGCTCTCTTCGGACGCGCTGGTCTGGCTGGGCGA
>CAKZJN010000341.1 GCA_936943465.1 uncultured Rhodoferax sp. | reverse complement strand
ACACCCAGCGTGGAAACCGGCCGAAAATACCGCGAAGCCATTCTGGAAGCGGGAGGCAGCCGCCCGGCCATGGAATCTTTCAAGGCTTTCCGCGGGCGCGAGCCTAGCTTGGACGCACTGCTGCGCCATCAGGGCATGGCGGCTTAAACTGTGGTCACTTTGGAGAGAACACCCATGAAACCGTTGATTCGAATGCAGGCGCTGGTCGGACTGATGTGTCTGTTTTCGCTGGCACAGGCCCAGACGGTTTACCGCATTGTCGGAGCCGATGGCCGCGTCACGTTTTCGGACAAGCCCCCCATCAGCAGCGATCAGGCCAAGGTTGCCACCACCAGCGGTGCCGCCGCGGGCGGAACTTCAGGGGCTGCGCTGCCCTTCGAGCTGCGCCAGGTGGTTTCCAAATACCCGGTGACGTTGTACAGCGCCCCCGAATGCGGCCCTTGTTCGACCGGCCGCGCCCTGTTGAGCGGACGGGGTGTTCCGTTTACCGAACGCACCGTGACCACGGCGGACGACGTCGCTTCGCTGCAGCGCCTGACCGGTGAAAACTCGCTGCCCATCCTGAGCGTTGGTGGACAGCGCATCAAGGGCTTTTCCGACGCCGAGTGGGGCCAGACCTTGGATGCGGCGGGCTATCCGCGCAGTTCGATGCTGCCGGCCGGTTACCGCAATGCGCCCGCCAGCCCGCTGGTCACAGTGCAGGCACCAGCCCCCGCCAAGGTAGAAGAAAAGCCCGAAGTGCGCCCGGCACCCGTGTCGCCCTCGGCGCCCGGCCCGTCCAACCCGGCGGGCATCCAGTTCTAAAGAAGGCCCAAGTCCGCCGTTGGCGGCTTAGAAGGTCAGCGTGCGTACGCCGCTGGCGGTGCCCAACAAGCAAACCTGGGCGCGCTGAAAGGCAAACACCCCCACCGTCACCACGCCCGGCCACTGGCTGACTTCTGCCTCAAAGGCCAACGGGTCGGCGATATTCAATCCGATGACGTCGACGATGTATTGGCCGTTGTCAGTCACCAGCGGCCGGCCGTCTTTTTGGCGAATCGTGCCCGTGCCACCCTTGGCAGCAAACTGCTGAATTACGCGGCTGGTGGCCATGGGAATGACTTCCACCGGCAGCGGGAACTTACCCAGGGTCTGAACCAGCTTGGATTCGTCGGCGATGCAGACAAAACGGGCCGACTGCGCTGCCACGATTTTTTCGCGCGTCAGGGCCGCACCACCGCCTTTGACCATATTGCCTTCGCCATCGATTTCATCGGCGCCGTCAATGTAGACCGACAGGCGATCCACGGAATTGGAATCAAAAACCGGAATGCCCAGCGCTTGCAAGCGCTCGGTGCTGGCAACCGAACTCGACACCGCTCCCCTGATCTGGTCCTTGATAGTGGCCAGCGCGTCAATAAATTTATTGACTGTAGAACCGGTGCCCACGCCCACGATTTCGCCAGGAACAACGTATTCCAGGGCGGCCTTGCCGACCAGGGCCTTGAGTTCGTCCTGGGTCAGTGCGGCAGGTGCGGAAGAGGTGGCGGGCGAAGGTGCATTCATGGCGGAAAATCAGGGTAGTTTCAGAATTACAGGAATTATCCGATGGCTCTCGTTCCCTACGGCCTGCTGCGCCCTTTTTTGTTCAGCCTGGATGCCGAAACCACGCACGACCTGACGCTGGCCTCTCTGGCGGCCACCCAGGGCAATGCGCTAGCCATGGCCTATCGCACCACGCGCGTGGACGACCCCATCGAGGTGGCGGGTCTGAAGTTTCCCAACCGCGTAGGCATGGCAGCCGGCTTGGACAAAAACGCCCGCTGCATTGATGGCTTGGGTGCCATGGGCTTTGGCTTCGTCGAGGTGGGCACCGTCACTCCGCTACCGCAAGACGGCAACCCCAAGCCCCGCATCTTCCGCCTGCCCCGCGCCAATGCCCTGATCAACCGGTTCGGCTTTAACAACCACGGACTGGAAGCCTTTGTGCACAACGTGCAGCAGTCCGCGCTGCGCAAAGCCGAGCACCCGGCCCTGCTGCTGGGCCTGAACATCGGCAAGAACGCCGCCACCCCGATTGAAGAGGCCACCAGCGACTACCTGCGTTGTCTGGACGGCGTGTACCCCTTTGCCGACTACGTGACCGTCAATATCAGCAGCCCCAACACCAAGAACCTGCGCAGCCTGCAAAGCGACGCCGCACTCGATGCCCTCTTAGGTGCCATAGCCGAGCGGCGCGAGTTGCTGGCCCAGCGACACGGCCAGCGCAAACCGGTGTTCCTGAAAATTGCGCCGGACCTGGAAGCCGACCAGATTGAAGTGATCGCCGCCACCCTGCTGCGCTACGGCACCGACAGCGACGGCCGCGTCAATAACGCCTGGGGTGTGATCGCCACCAACACCACGCTAAGCCGCACGGCCGTTCAAGGCATGCCGCACGCGCAGGAAACCGGCGGTCTGTCCGGAGCCCCGGTGCTGGAAATGAGTAACCAGGTGATTCGCCAACTGCGCCAGGCGTTAGGCCAGTCGTTCCCGATCATTGGCGTGGGCGGTGTGTTGTCGGCGGCCGACGCCGTCTCCAAGATTCAGGCGGGTGCCGATCTGGTGCAGATTTACACCGGGCTGATCTACCGGGGCCCCGCGTTGGTAAGCCAGTCGGCGCAGGCGATCAAGGCACTGCGAGGCGTTTAAACGCCAGGCTACTTCGACTCACTTTCAGCATCGGCCTGGACCGCCGGGGGGGACGTGTCCGGCGGTATGCGCAGGAAAGCCTTGGCGTCTTCCTCTGCGAGTCCGAAGGTCACGCTCACCAGGCCCTCGGGCGAGCTGCCGTAGCCATAACCCCGGGTTTCGGTGATGTGCGTCGTCTTCACCGCCACCTGCGTTCCGTCATTGCAGCGCAGGTCGATCTCACCCGAATGGGTTGCGGTGTAGCGCATCGAGCCACCGCAGTTGGTAATGGGGCCCTCCTCCCGTGCGAACGAGACACGCCCGGTACGGTCAGGAATCATCAAAACCGTGCCCGTCAGAACCTGGCCTTTGACCAGCAACATGGCATCCACCTGGCTGGAGACCAGTCGCAAACCCAAGTCATTGACCTTGGCACAACCCGACAGCAACAGACCCGCCAAGGCAAGTCCGAACAACGCTGGGCGGCCGGTGAACAAAGTCTGCATCATGGGTAAGACTCCAGGTATTTCAGGGCGCAAAGTTTGCGCTGGTGCGGTGTACCATCTTAGCCAACTTAGCTCCCATGATCACCCATGCCCGCCTTCCAACCCACGCCCTTCGGGGGCCCGAACCCATCCCGCAGCAAGCGGGTCGGTGCAGCCCTTGCCCTGCTGATCGTAGTGGGCGCATTGGCGTGGACCTTGGGACCGCGCAACCCGATGGGGGACGCAGTGGCCAGCGCTAGGGCACTGCCGCCAGAAAACGTCGCCACCGTGTCCGACTGGGTGCGTGACAGCGAAGCAGCCATTCCCGACATCAAACCCGGCAACGCCAAGGGCATCGTCTGGGCTGGCACACCGGGCCAGCGCACGGCCTGGTCCGTAGTCTATGTGCATGGTTTTTCTGCCAGCCGCCTGGAGACCGCGCCGCTGGCCGAAACCGTGGCTTCTCAATTAGGCGCCAATGTGTTCTACACCCGGCTGACCGGTCACGGCCGGTTGGACGGTGACGCCATGGGCGAAGCCAAGGTCCAGGACTGGATGGCCGACACGCTGGAGGCAGCCCGCATCGGGCAGGCTTTGGGCGAGCGGGTGCTGATGATCAGTTGCTCGACCGGCTCGACGCTGGCAACCTGGCTGGGCACCTCGGGCGATGCCTCGCGGGTTGCAGCCCATGTGTTTATTTCGCCCAACTTTGGCCCGAAGGACAAGCGTTCGGAAATCATCAATGCGCCCTGGGGTCAGAAAATCGCGCTGTGGATAGAGGGCCCGACGCGAAGCTGGATTCCTGAAAACCCGCAAGAGGGGCAAGCCTGGACGCCGAGCTATCCGACCAAGGCCGTGTTTCCCATGATGGCCCTGGTCAAGAATGTGCGCGATAGTGACCTGTCACTGTTCCGGACGCCCGTGCAGGTGCTGTACAGCGAGTCGGACCAGACGGTAGACGTGGCCGAATCCAAGGCCGCCTTCACGCGCCTCGGGTCTGCCCACAAGTCGATGGAGCCGGTCACCTACAGCCGAAGCAAGGGGCAGCATGTGCTGGCTGGCAACATCAAGGACCCGGCCGCCGTCGCCCCCATGGCGGACTCCATCGTGCAATGGCTCAAAACCCTGCCCAAAGAAGCTTTCTAAACCATGGTGGATGACGCCGCGCCACACGACGAAGTTTCGCGCCTGCCCTTGCGTGTGCTGGGCCTGAAGCCCGGCATGGCGCTGCAGACGCGGCGCCTGGCCCAAGGTGCAAACAAGCGCGAGGCACAATACTTTGGCGCCATCGAAGGCAAGGGTGTGATGGTCGGCCCGATTGGTCCGGATGCCGACCCTACCGAACTCAAGGTGGGCGATATCTGCCTGGTGCGCGGCTTTACCGGGCAATACGAGTACTCGTTCCCGTCCAAGGTGCTGCAAACCTTTGAGAAGCCTTTTGTCTATGCCCTGCTGGCCTATCCGGCACAGGTCGACGCCAAACTGGTGCGGCAAAGCATGCGGGTCAAGCGCGACTGCCCGACCGAGGTCACGGTGACCAACGCCGACGGCAGCAGCCAAACTGTGGCAGTCAGCTTGATTGACATCAGCCCCCACGGCGCCATGGTCAAGACGGCCACCCACCTCGCTGCGGTCGGGACCTTGGTGCGGGTCAGCCTGACCATCCCGGTGGATGGCATACCGATCCCGCTGCAACTAACGGCCACGGTGTGCCACAACAACCGCGCCACCTATGAAGACAACTACTTCCTGGGCGTGGCGTTCAAGGGCGCCAGTGCGAGTGACAAGGCGCTCTTGAATGACCTGGTCCAGCATGCATGAGCCGCGCGACTGCCCTGGTTAATCAGCAAACGGGGTTGTATCCGCCGATTCAGCCGTATCGCAGCGGACGCTTGCCGGTGGATGCACTGCATACGCTGTACTGGGAGGAATGCGGCAACCCGCACGGAGTACCGGTGCTGTTTTTGCACGGTGGCCCGGGTGCCGGTTTGTCTCCCAGTCACCGCCAATTCTTTGATCCGGCGCATTACCGCATTGTGCTGTTTGACCAACGCGGTTCCGGGCAGTCCACGCCACTGGGTGAGGTCCGCAACAACACCACGCAAAGCCTGATTCAGGACATTGAGCAACTGCGCACGCTGTTGGGCATCGGGCGCTGGCTGGTGTTTGGCGGCTCCTGGGGTGCCACACTGGCGCTGGCCTACGGACAATCACACCCCGAGCGCTGCCGGGGCTTCATTCTGCGCGGCATCTTTTTGGGTACCCAAGCGGAAATTGACTGGTGGCTGCACGGCATGGGGCAGTTTTTCCCGGAAGCGCATGCGGAGTTTGTGGCGCCCATTCCCGAGGCCGAGCGCGGCGACCTGCTCGAAGCCTACTGCCGCCGCATCCTGTCGGAAGACCCGGCGATCAGCCTACCGGCAGCCCGCGC
>CAKZJN010000340.1 GCA_936943465.1 uncultured Rhodoferax sp. | reverse complement strand
GGCAGGGTGGCGTTGTGAATCAACAAATCGAGCATCTAGCGTTCTCCCTTGCGGTACGGCTTCATCAGAGCCTGCGGGTAGCTGGCCTTGCGCGCCACCAGCACCAAAGCGACGATGGAGAGCACATAGGGCAGCATCAAATAGAGTTGGTAGGGCAGCACCGAGCCACCACTTTGCTGCAGGCGCAACTGCAGCGCATCAAAAAACGCAAACAGCAGAGCGCCCAACAACGCTTTGCCGGGACGCCACGACGCAAACACCACCAGCGCCACACAAATCCAGCCCCGACCATTGACCATATTGAAGAAAAAGGCGTTAAAAGCCGACAGGGTCAAAAAGCTGCCGGCCACACCCATCAGCGCCGACCCGGCCACGATGGCTCCGGTGCGTACCGCCGCCACCGAAACGCCCTGCCCTTCGGCGGCCTGCGGGTTCTCGCCCACCATGCGTACCGCTAGCCCTAGCGGAGTGCGGTACAGGATGTAGCCAACCACCGGCACCGCCAGCAGGGCAAACAGGGTGAGCGCGGTTTGCTGCGACAGCACCGGCAAGCCCAGCCATTGCATTTCGGCAAAGGGAGTGATCGTGGGTGGTGTGTTGACCTTGGGAAAGCTGACGCGGTAACCGTAGGAACTCAAGGCGGTGGCCAGCAAGGTGATGCCCAGCCCCGAGACGTGTTGCGACAGCGCCATGCCCACCGTCAGAAACGCGTGCAGCAAACCCAGCAGAGCGCCGGTCGCTGCTGCCGCCGCCACACCAAGCCACAAGGGGGCCCCGGCATACACGGCGAGCCAACCGGTAAAGGCACCGGCCACCATGATGCCTTCAATGCCCAGATTGAGAACGCCCGCGCGCTCGCACAGCAGCACGCCGAGCGTGCCCAGAATCAGCGGCGTGGCGATGCGCAGCACGGCAACCCAGAAAGCGGGGTTGGCCAGGATGTCAAAAAAGTCGGTCATGGCGTGGCGCTCATTTCCAGCGGATGCGGTATTGCGTCAGGCTGGACGCCAGCAGCACCGAAATCAGTGAGGCGGCCACAATCACATCGGCAATGTAGCTGGGCACACCCAGCGCGCGGCTCATGCTGTCCGCCCCCACCAGTACGCCGGCCACAAACACGCTGGCCAGCGTGACCGCCAGAGGATGCAGGGCCGCCAGCATGGCAATCACGATGCCGCTGTATCCGTAGCCCGGTGACATATCGAGCGTGAGGTAACTGGTACGACCGGCCACTTCAATGGCTCCGGCCAGACCGGCCAGGCCACCCGACAGCAGCGCCACCAGCACCACCGTGCGGGTCACCGGCACACCGGCAAAGGCCGCCGCTTTTGCGTTGGCACCCACCGCGCGGATGTCAAAACCCAGCACCGTGTACTTCAGCAACGCCCACAACGCCACGGCCAGGCTCACGGCCCACAACAGGCCGGTGTGCACCCGCGTCTGGGCCACCAGCTTGGATAGTTCCAGATCGGGCAGCAGCACCACACTTTGCGGCCAGCCCATGGCGGTAGGGTCTTTCATGGGGCCGTCCAGCATCAGCGACACCAGCAGCAGCACAATGAAGTTCATCAGCAGCGTGGTGACCACCTCGTCCACGCCCAGCCGGGCCTTGAGCAGGGCCGGGCCGAGCAGCAGCAAAGCGCCGGCCAATGCGGCGGCCAGCATCATCAGTACAAACAGCACCGGCGCGGGCAAGTCGAACCCGGTGCCGCCATGCAAACCGCCCACCGCCACCGCCGCCAGCGCGCCCACGTACAACTGGCCCTCGGCACCAATGTTGAACAGGCGCGCCTTGAAGGCCACGGTTGCGGCCAGCCCGGTGAGCATCAGCGGAATGGCGCGGGTAAAGGTTTCGCTCAATGCAAACACCGAACCAAAGCCGCCCTGCAGCAACAGGGCATAGGTCTGACCCACCGGCGCACCGGCCCACAGCACCAGCAAGGAACTCACCAGCAGGGTAAACAGCACCGCGCCAATAGGCGCCAGCACCAATGCCGCACGTGAAATCTGCAATCGCTTTTCGAGCCTCATGCGCTGGCCTCGCTGGGGTCGGTGACATGGGCGCCGGCCATGGCCAGGCCGATGGATTCGCGCGTCCACTCCAGCGCCGGCAACGCCGCGCTGAGTTGGCCGCCATGCATGACGGCAACCCGGTCGCCCAGGGTCAGCACCTCGTCCAGATCGTCGGAGATCAGCAGCACCGCAGCACCGGCATCGCGTGCCGCAATCAGTTGCTGCTGCACATAGTCCACCGCACCAATGTCCAGCCCCCAGGTCGGTTGGTGGGCAATGATGAGGCGCGGCGTGGCCGCTGCACCCAGGCTGTCGGCCTGCGGGTGCAGGAGCGCGCGGCCCAGAATGAGTTTTTGCATGTTGCCGCCCGACAAGGCACGGGCGCTGGACAAAGCACCGCCACCGCGCACATCAAAGCGCGCAATCACCTGGGCGGCGTAGGCCTGGGCTGCACGCCGGCGCACCCACAAGAGTTTTGAAAACACCCGGCTGCGCAGGCGCTCGGAAACCGCGTTTTCCCAAACCGGCAAGTCGCCCACCACGCCGACCGCATGGCGGTCTTCGGGTATGCGGGCTACGCCCTGCGCCACCAGTTGGGCGGGCTGCGTCGGGTAGGGCTGGCCGGACAAGCTGAGTTGTCCCTGCGTGATGCGGCGCGTACCGCACAACACCTCGGCCAGCGCCACCTGTCCGTTGCCGGAAACGCCGGCAATGGCCACGATTTCACCCGCCTTCAGGGTGAGTGAAACCTGCTCCAACCGCTCGCGGGCCGGCGCGGTGCTGACCTGGTGCAGGGTGCACACGGCCTCACCCACCTGG
>CAKZJN010000339.1 GCA_936943465.1 uncultured Rhodoferax sp. | reverse complement strand
AAGGTAGCCTGGGACCGCGGCCCGGTGCGCTTGGGCACTTACCAAAAGGCCGACGGCGGTCTGGTGCCCCTGTGGCATGACTCCGAAGTGGCGGCCATTGCCTACGCCATTCAGCAAATCATTACCCACCGCAATGAAAGTGCTTCCAGCGTCGCTGAAGCGCCGGCAGCGGTGGCAGCCCCGTCCGGCACGGCAAAGGCAACGCCTTCCGCGCCGCCCGCCATGGTGGGCAAGAAGTGTGGCGAATGTGGTGCCTATGCCGTGATTCGCAAGGATGGCTGCGACTACTGCACCCAGTGCGGGCACGTGGGTACCTGCGGCTAAGTTAGCTTGCAACGCGTGCCATGCAGCCGGAGCAGGACGCCGCAGAGCTGATCGGTACCCTGATGCAGACGCGGCAGACGATTCTGCCCGCGTGGCTGCAGGCACCGGGGCCGGATGTGCAGCAACTGCAGCAGATTCTGGGTGCCGCCGCATCGGCACCCGACCACCGCCAGTTGCTGCCCTGGCGCTTTGTGCTGGTGCCCGCTGCCGCACGCAGTCTGTTGGCCGAACAATTTGCAATGGCCCTACGGGAGCGTGACGCACAGGCCTTACCCGAGCAAGTGGCGCAGGCGCGCGAAAAGGCATTTCGTGCACCGTGCCTGCTGTTGCTGGTGGTGGACTTGGCGCGGGGCGACCCGAGCGTGGATGCCTTTGAGCGGGTCTTGTCGGCGGGAGCCGCAACCCAGAATGTGTTGTTGATGGCGACCGCTCTGGGCTTTGCTTCGGCATTGACGGGTGGCCGGTCTTTGAAGTCCAGCGCGCTGCGGGCACTGTTTGGGCTGACCGACGCCGAGCACGCGCTGTGTTTTGTCAGCATCGGCACCGCTCAGAGCGGCAAACCCATGCGCTTGCGGCCGGTGCCCGATGACTACGTGAGCCGGCTTTTGCCCGACGGCAAGGTGGTGTCTGGAACCGGGTTTTAGGAAATTGTCTCTAATTTGCTGCATTGCAACAAAAAGTTGTTGCGGTCGCAAAAAATCGCCGTATGATTGCGTCCATGCTGCACTGCAACATTAATTAGCCCCAACGGGCTTGTAGCGCAGAAGTTTTGTAACTTAACTGGAGAAATCGCATGACTACACTGACCGTTGAACAAATCCTGGCTGCTAACAAGACCGCTGCTACTGAAGCCCAAGCCCTGGCTGCTACCGCTTTCGCTGGCTTCGAAAAGCTGGTTGCCCTGAACGTGGCTACCACCAAGTCCGCTCTGTTCGAAACCGCCGACATGACTTCCGTGTTCAGCGCCAAGAACCCCACCGACGCCCTGGCTGCCCAAGCTGCCCTGGTGAAGCCCATGGCTGAAAAGTCGATCGCTTACGGCAAGTCCGTGTACGCCATCGCTTCTGAAACCAGCGCCGAGTTCGCCGCTGCTGCTGAAGGCAAGTTCGCTGAAGCCCAGAAGACTGCTACCGCTGCTCTGGACAACCTGGCCAAGAACGCTCCCGCCGGCACCGAGTCCGTGGTTGCTGTGGTCAAGTCCGCTGTGGCTGCTGGCCAAAACGCCCTGGAAACTGCCAAGGCTTCCGCCAAGAAGGCTGTGGAAGTTGCTGAAAAGCAAGCTACTGCCATGACCGACAACGTTCTGAGCAGCGTCAAGACCAACAGCCGCAAGAAGTAATTCAAGCAGGCTAGGAAGGGAGCTCGCTCCCGACCCAACCCAAAACAGCCGGTGGAGCAATCCACCGGCTGTTTTGCTTTTTGGGCTGGCAATTGGTAACGCCCAACCCGGGCACACTGTCACTGTTGTTCAGGAAACGGGTGGAAACCATGAAACTTGCGGTGCTGGGATTGGGTGAGGTGGGGCGCTGCTTTGCCGCGCATCTGACTGAGCGTGGGTTTGAACTGCAACTGCAGGCACCCAGGCCCAATGCCGCCGCCCTCGCGCTGGCAACCCAAAAGGGGCTGGCGCTTCACAGGGGGCCCGGTGCCTGGTTGGGGGCGGTGGACTGGGTTTTATCGTGTGTCACCGGGGCGCAGGCCCTTGGCGTGGCGCAGTCGACGTTTCCACACTTGCAGCCGGGCGCCACCTATTGCGACTTCACCACCGCCACACGGCAAGTCAAACAAGAGGCCGCAGACCAGGCGGCAGCGCTTGGCATTCGGTATGTGGACGTGGCCATCATGGGCGCGGTTTCCCTGGGTGGATTTGTAACGCCCATGCTGGCTTCGGGAACGGGCGCCGAGGCCTTGGCGGGCTGGATGGATGGCGCCGGTGCCCGCTTGCAGGTGATGTCGGGTGCCGCGGCAGGCGATGCCGTGGCCCTGAAAATGCTGCGCAGCGTTTTCACCAAAGGGCTGGAGGCGCTCAGTGTCGAGGTCACTATGGCGGCCCAGCAGCAGGGCCTGCTGGTACCCCTTTTGGAGCAACTGCGCGATGTGGATGAAACGCCGCTGCGTACCTTTATGGCCATGCTGGTGAGCACGCATGTCGTGCATGCAGGGCGGCGGCTGCGCGAGGTGCAGGATGCTCGCCAGGCGTTGCTGCAGCAGGGCTTGCCTTCTGCGGTGCTGCCGGGAGTAGAGGGTCGTTTTGCCTATACAGCCGAGCGTTTGGCGGTGGATCCGTTGCCGCAGGTACAACCCACGATGGAACAGGCGCTGCAATGGTTGTTGGCCCATCCAATGCCGACCTAGGACGATAACGGGGCGCTGGAGGTTAGGGTCTGCTTGCGGGCGTGCGCAGGGGCTTTAGCAAATCGCTCAGCCCGTTGTGGTCAATTTCATGCATCAGGGCCAGCAGGCGGCCCAGTTCACCCTTGGGGAAACCTTCGCGTGCAAACCAGGTGAGGTAGTTTCCGGGCAGGTCGGCAATGCGACGCCCCTTGAATTTGCCAAAGGGCATTTCACGGCTTACCAGCAGTTGCAAATCGTCGGGGCTCATAGCGGAGCCGGATCATACGTTGGGGCGCTTCGTGCGGCCTAGACGATGGGGTCAAAGTCGTTGTCAACGACGGGGCTGCGCTGCATGGCCTGCTTGGTCAGCACGGTTAGTAACATGGCAGCAGCCGCCGAACCGGCCAGTACGGGCGATGCGGAAATGACCTTGGAAAGACCGAGCAGCGCCTGTGCACTGACTTGCTGCACGTGGTGCACCAATGCGATGACATCGCCAGCGTTCACCTGGCTGGCGTCCTCGGCCTTGACCTGCAATTGGGACCAGCCGTTGCTGAGTGTGATGCGGGCAAACAGGCCGTTGGCCACGGCGGCGAGTGAAAGAAGGCTCAGGGGCTTGAGCAATTGTTCCAGCAAACGACTGCGCAGGGCCAAAGGCGCCTCTTCGTACACCTGCGCGACCAGCGCCGGCAACGGATCCTCGGTTACGGCTGTTTCGACTTGCTTGGATGCCAATTCTTGTTTCATAGATCCCCTATCCGTGCACCGCGCACTCCCTAGAAATGCGCTATGCAAGGATGGTGCCACCGTCGTATGACGCCTTGATGAATACAGGTAACCAGTCGTAAACAGCACGGCGGCGTCGACCATGACAGAATGTGCCGGCTCAATTACCCGCAGTGGAAGGCGTATGACGGACCCGGTGAAAAAAGGACTTTGGCTGGCCCGCACGCACTACCGCATGCGCATGGCCTCGTTCGCCATCGTGTTCGCCGCGAGTTACCTGCACCTGTCCGGTAAGGGGACCAGTGCCGGGACCTGGGCCTATCTGGTGGGCCTGTTGCTGGTGTATCCACAAGTGCAGTACCAAGTGGCATTGCGGTCGCGCAACCCCATCGATGTGGCCATGCGCTCACTCTGGCTGGACGCGGTGTTGCTGGGCTTGTACTGCGCCGCAGTGGATTTTTCCGATTGGTTGAGTTTTTCGGTTTCGCTGGCGGTGCTGAGCAACAACGTGGCCAACCGGGACTGGCGCCATACCGGTTGGGCCATGCTGGGGCTGATCGGTGGCGCCCTGATAGGTTGGATCGCCGGTGGCTACCAGTTCGCACCGCAGACGCTATGGCCCACCGCGCTGACGTGCATGGTTGGCTTGGGCGCCTATGTGCTGGAGGTCGGGCACATTACGTACGGACGTAACTTTCAGTTACGCAAAACGCGCGAACAGCTTCGGCAGCGGGAAAGTGAGCTGCTGAGGGCCAACAGTGCCTTGCAAAGCAACCTGCTTGAAATTGACCGGCTGCGTAAAGGGCTGGCCGACCAGGCCAACCGCGACCCGCTGACCAACCTGTTTAACCGGCGCTACCTGGACAGCACGCTGGATCGGGAAATGGCACGCTGCCAGCGCGAAGGCAAACCGTTGGCCTTGGTCATGATTGATATTGACCACTTCAAGAAATTCAACGACCGCTACGGCCATGTGGCCGGCGACGGCTGTCTCAAGGCCGTGGCGCTCGCGCTGCAGGGCAGTGCCAAACGTGCGGGGGATCTGGCGGCACGCTACGGCGGCGAAGAGTTTTCGCTGGTGTTGCCCGATACCGAGCTGGCCGATGCCTTGCATCTGGCGGAATCTCTGCGGGAAGCGGTGCACACCCTGGCCATTGCCCATGCCTTGTCGCCCTGTGGGGTGGTCACCATCAGCGTGGGGCTGGCGGTGATGAGCGGGGCGGCCCACAGCAGCGCCGATCAGTTGACGCACGCGGCGGATCAGGCCCTGTACTACGCCAAATGGGGTGGACGCAACCGGGTGCAAGCCGCACCTGAAATTCCACCGGGCGACCCGCTGGATGGCGTGTTGAACATCCGCTTGACGCCGCTCGAATGGAACCCTTTGCATGCCTCTGGCAATGCCGAAATTGACGCCCAGCATCAGGAACTGTTTGTGCAG
>CAKZJN010000338.1 GCA_936943465.1 uncultured Rhodoferax sp. | reverse complement strand
ATTGAGCCCTGCATACGACATGCTCCCCATGGCGTTTAGTCCAACGTCCGGTGGTCTGGTGAGAGACGCCATAGGCGTAGCGCATCTGCATTCCCGTGTTGAAGGCCCGGCATGGCACCGTGCACTGGAACTGGCTCAGAATTTCATGAGCCGCTTGCGCAGTGACGCCCGGTTCAGCGCAAACTTTGAACCCTGCATCAGAGCGCTCAACGCGCACTTAGAAGATGCTTCCCAGAAAATTGCTCGGATCGGCTAGATAGAGCGATGCAGCCAAGCCCACTTTTTCACTCGGCCCCCGCGAAAAAAGCCGGCCGCCCTAAAGGCTCAAAGGCTCGTGTCGTGCAGGAGGTGCGCGCGCTCGGCGTGCACCACTTCGCATTTGTCCGCTCCAGCCTGTTGGGCCTGGATCTGGCGGATTCCTTTGCGCGGTACATGGCCTGGTCTGAGACGACCACTGACTTGCGTTACGTGCAGAACCGCCGCGAGTCGCTGCTAAAGCAAATCATCGAAGCTGGCAGACAAACTGATGCCACGCTGCAAGGCTCCGCCAAGATCACGCACCTGCTTGATTTGCTGCGCAGCGATGCTGCGCCGCCCAAGGCCGTTGAGCTTCCTACTCTGGATGAATGGGTGGAGTCCGAGGGCATGGACCCGGATGGCTGGAGTGAAGCTGAACTGCTGGCGGAGTACAAGGCGCATTTCGGACTGGACAACGCCGATGCGATTGAAGCGGCCTCCGAGGTAAAGGATCCGGTAGGTGAGCGGGTGAGGGCGCTTAACCATCTGGAAACGATCCTCTCGGTTATTCCCAAATCCACGGACCGATTGGAGAGCTGGTTTGCCCGACCGGTGGTGAAGTGCCTGCGCAATATGGGCATCGTGACGCTTGCCGACTTGGTGAACTTCATCAATGTCTATGGCTACCGGTGGTATGCACGCATCAAAGGATTTGGCGCGCAGCGCGCCAAGCAGGTATTGATGTGGCTGATCCTGGAGCAGGACCATTTGAATATGCTGGTCTCGGGTTCGGTTCATGAGCCAAAGTCCAAACAGGCATTGCGCGTGGCGCCACTGTTGCCGGCAGTTGGAAGTGCGAACCAAGCACTGACCCAGTTCGGCTCAGGCACCCTGGTGGCCAGTGCCCTGGGTCGGATGCAGATCACACCGGGACTCGGTGGCGAAAAGGGTGACTTCAGAAGCCACATGGCCAACACCCTGGGTGCCAGGAACGATCTGGAAGCCGTCAACGCGTGGTTGTCCCGCTATCAAGAAAAGC
>CAKZJN010000337.1 GCA_936943465.1 uncultured Rhodoferax sp. | reverse complement strand
ACGGCTTAAAAACCTTGCTGAGTGTGTGCGCCGGGGCTACCGCTTTAGTCACATGGGCTGGGAACTACCATTTTTTGCACGGTAGCCAGGCCCCGTCCAGCATGATTGCAAAGGTCAGCTGGTCACTGTCAGAAACAATCATCAACACTGACACAGCTCTAGGAATTCCTCCGTATGAGGCGATGTCGCGCTACCCACTGCTGCTGCAGGCTTTTCAACGCGACATCGAAGCCGCCAGAAAAATTAGTAGGGACTAACCTCGGGCCGGCCAAAAAAACCGCTTAGGCGGTTTTTTTTCGCCTCATCTTTTTTGAGACACATCTTGCGATCAGTGTCAGTGTTTATTTATTTCCAATAAATTAAGCGTTACGCTTGACATCAAAAAGCGACACGCTTAATATTCACCCATGCCGCCAAAACAGCAGCATGCAAGTGAAGCGCATCGACGCCCACCCCAGCGGCCCTTAAAAACCCATCGGACGTAGCGACACCGGCACAGGCAAGCGTGACCCGTGTTTAGCAGTCCACGCACACCCGGCGCGAGAGACCGGGTTGAGGCCATGCCCAAGAACAGCAGCATGGAAACGGCGATGGGGCAACGGGTGTTGCCCACGCATTCGCCGCGATCGAGCTGGAACCTGCACCGCAGGGATAGGCCAGCAACGGCTTCGCAAGAGGCCGCAAATCAAAGCAGCGCGACAGGTTGTTTTGGTTTTCAACAGGAGAGAAAGATGATCGGAAAACACGTAATTGTTCGCACCTATTCAGCCGGTGTATTTGCAGGAATTTTGAAATCACGCGACGGAAAAGAAGTTGTGATGACCGATGCCCGCAGGCTTTGGTATTGGGACGGTGCTGCAAGTATTTCGCAGCTTGCAGTAGATGGCGTTAGCAAGCCAAAAACCTGCAAATTCCCGGCCCCGGTTGCTTTGGTGCTGTTGACTGAAGCGATTGAAATCATCCCAACAACAGATGCCGCGCGCAAATCAATCGACGAGGTGAAAGTATGGGAGATGTGAAGACATCCAGCGACGGCTCCGGCGACGGCTCCGGCGACGGCTACGGCTCCGGCGACGGCTCCGGCTACGGCGACGGCTTCGGCTACGGCTACGGCTCCGGCGACGGCTCCGGCTCCGGCTCCGGCTACGTCTACGGCTCCGGCTACGGATCCGGCTACGGCGACGGCGACGGCTACGGCGACGGCTACGGCTCCGGCTCCGGCAACGGCTACGGCTACGGCTAACAAAAACTTAGCCCTGCACCCGCAGGGCGAAAACACCAGCGCATTGCCACCAGTGCCCTTCTGTTTGACCTCCGCGCAAGCTGCGCCCTAGCACCGCAGCAAACCTCCTTGAGAAACAACGGCAACCCTGCTTCATTGGAATTACGCGGAGGTCATCTTTTTTGAATGTGTAAGCAACCAGCCTGCCTTGAGCGGGCTTTTTTACGACTGGAGAACGTCATGCACCCCCACCGCCTCGCCAAAATCTTCCTGGCCATGCTGCTGGCCGTCAGCCTGGCCGCCCTGCTCAGCATGGCACACCTGCTGTACGGCCAGCCCGACCGGCGCACCGAAGCCGCGCAGGCCAGCGCCCTGGCAGACGCGCAGAAAGACGCGGCCCGCGCCGCCCGCACCGAGCGCGCCGCCGCCCAGCTTTGCGCCAAGACGCACGGCAACGCCGGCTACAGGTGGAGCGACGACGGCACGCTGGTCTGCACCGATAACCGGGGCCGCGTGGCGGTTGCGGTGGCAGCAGGGGGGCGGTAATGCCCACAGGCAGCAAAACACAGCAGCAGCCGGGGCCAGCTATGGAGCTGGAGGCCAAAGGTATGGACCTCGACGCCAAAGGTATGGACCTCGACGCCCTGGCCGCAGCCGCCATGCGCCGCATCGCAAGCCAGATCAACCGCGCAGCCGGCCAGCACCTGCGCGCCATGCGTCGCACTAGTCAGCCCACCACACCACCCAAGGAGCCCACTGCATGAGCACCACCACGACCTACCCGCAGACCTGGCCCGGCACGGCCATCATCAAGAGCCTGCACAGCCCGTTTAACTGGCGCAGTGCAGGCAGCGACCCGCGCCCGCTGAATGCCGATGTGAAGCCTACGGCCACGCTGCCGAAGCACGGCGGAATCCGCGCCGGCAAGAGCTTCGGGCACCCAGGCGGCACCATGCCGCACCTGAACAAACAGCCCGACGAGCGCACGGCAAAAATTCTGGCCTCGCGCCCGCTGCATGTGGCCTTTGTCATCCCAAAGGCCAGCGCCGCCAGCAAGACCGCCCGCGCATGACCTGCCAGAGCCACCACTGCCACCAGGGCCGCCAGCCCTGCCCCACGCCATTCACCTGCCGCCTGGGCCGTGACTGCACCACGCTCAACACCGGCAACAGCGATGGCAGCGACCCGCACCGCAGGCAGCCCACCAGGCGCCGATCGCTGGACGAAATCCTTGCCAATTTTTTTCTGACGCTGGCCTGCGCTGGCGGGCTGGTAGCCACGCTGGCCGTGTTGGTGGGCCTTTTGTCCGCCAAATTGGCGTAGTCCCAGCGTCAGATGGTCATTTGTAGCTATCAATTTTTCCCAACCGCAACCCCTGAAAGGTAATCATGTCGCACTCTTCCACTTCCGCCGCCACCGATGTTGGCGAATTCATCACCGACCTGGACGCCGGCATGCTGGACCGCAAGCTGTCCATCGCCTTGAGCCAGGTGGCTGCCGCCGCCGTGGACCACGACAAGGTGGGCGAGGTCAGCCTGAAGTTCACGTTCAAGAAGATCCCCGGCACCACGCAAGTGCATTGCGAGCACCTTCTCAAGTTCAGCAAGCCCACGGCCGACGGCAAGGCGGGCGAAGAAGAAAAGCGCACCACGCCATTGCACGTCGGCAAGTTCGGCCGCCTGAGCCTCTCGCCCGAGAACCAACTCGACATCTTCAACAAGCAGCCCACGTTGGCCTAAGCCGACCGGGTTTCGCGCCAGCACTCATCCCTTTATTCACCCAACTAAAAGACCCAATGAACTCCAATGAACTCACCACGGCCACGCTGCAGGCCCCTTTTCTGAATCAGGCCAGCACTGACATCCAGCAGGCCAACGAGGCCATTGCACTGGGCATCTACCCCGGCGTGTTTGCGCTGCCTAACAACTTCAATACCCATGATCTGGAGTCGTATCTGCCGCATCGCCGCCGCGCCCGTGGCGAGATGCTGACCAGCAGCATCTTTTCGTTTTCTGAATACGCATCTACGCACGCTACCGAAGGCGCCAGCGTGTTTGTGGACCCCGACGCGATGCGTGCCAAGGCGGTGCTGAACCTGGGTACCAGCGAGATTTCCGGCCACGCTGACAACATGGCGATCTATGCACCCGACAAGACCGCGGCTTATTTGGCCCTGCTAGCCATCACGCGTCAGCCACAGAAGCAAAGCGACATGGCCGAGTTTCTGGAGGACTGGCCGGACCTGATCGAGTGCTTTAACGACGCCGGCCCGGTGAACATCAAGCAGGCAACGGCCGCAGTGCGCAAGATCACCATTGACTCAGCCCGCCGCATCGAAAGCGAAGAGCAGCAGCTGGGCGCTACACGCTCTGCGTTTGAAAGCGTACAGGCCAGCAGCAAAGAGCCGCTGCCCACCACGGTCTATTTCAAGTGCACGCCCTATGCCGACCTGAGCGAGCGCGTCTTTGTGCTGCGCCTGAGCGTGCTGACCGGAGAGAAAGCCCCGTCCATCGTGCTGCGCGTGGTCAAGGCTGAGCAGCACAAGGAAGAAATGGCAACTGAGCTGAGCAAGCTGGTGGCTGAAGCGCTGGCGGGCGACCTGCCCGTGTTGATCGGCACCTACACCCGCAAGAACTAACCCCAACGTCACACCGCCCGCCCTGCGCGGGTTGGTGCTGGCATTTGCCTGATTTTGAAGTCAAAACAGGTAAATGCCAGCGTCAAAAGGTCATTCTTTGCTACTAATTCAGGAGTAATCAGCAATGTCGCATGCCCCCAACGTCATGGCCACCGGCCTCTGGTTTACCACCAAGAGCAAACCCATCATCAACCGCACCAGCGACGGCATTTTCTCGATCCAGATCCACGCCGTGGACCGCATCGGCAAGCACTGCACCGAGTCCTGGCGCTTGATCTGGATTGGCCCGGAGGCCGAAACCTTCAACAGCGCCAACAACCTCGCTTTGTGCACGCCCGGCCAGCCGCTGCGCGTGCAGGTGTACGGCCTGCGGTCGCTGACCACCGGCCGCTGGAAGTCCGGCGAGATCCACGCCCATGTGCACGCGTGTGCACTGGCACCCCGCGCCGCAGAAACCACCCCCGAAACCGCCACCGCCTGACCACCATGACCACCCAAGCCATTCCCCAAGCCGACCCCGCCGTGCTGGCGCGCAGCGTCATCCCCGGCCGCAAAGCCCAAAGCAACCTGAACCGCAATGGCCTCACGCGCCAGCAACAGAACGTGCTGGACTACGTGCGCATCTTCGTCACCATGAACGACCAGCTTCCGCCCTACGCCACTATCGCCGAGGCCTTCGGCTGGCACAGCCCAAACGCCGCGCACGACCACCTCAAAGCCCTGGAACACGCCGGCCACCTCACGCGCAACGAGCTGGGCAACCTCATGCTGGCCAGCCCGGCCCGCAACTTCTCTGCCCCCATGCAACTGCGCAAACTGCAGCAGCTGGCCGAAGACCTTCTTCACCCCGAAGAACTTGGCTGGGCCGCCACCCCCGAGATCCGCGACCGTGCCCGCCAGGCGCTGGGCATGAATGCCTGCGAGACAGCGGCCGCTCAGGTCGCCAGTTATGGGGCCCCCGCATGACCGCCCTCGCCCTGCTCGCCAGCACCTTCGCGCTTGTGTTCTGCCTGGGCCTGCAGTCCCAGCTGGTCAACAACGGCCACTTCGTCAGCGCGTTTTGCAACAGCCTGGCCATCGGCAGCTGCAACCTGGTGCTGTTCAAGCTCGCGCCAGATGCGACCGGGCTTGAAGTCGCCGCGTACCTGGCAGGCGGCCCCTTTGGCATCGTCGCCAGCATGCTGTTTTACCGCGCCCTGCGCCGGCCCGTGGTCGCGCTGCCGGACCGGAGGCTTGTGCCATGAGCTATGCAGGTCGCACGATAGATTCACCTGGGCTGCATATCAGCAATGCCACCAGCTGCGGTACCTACAGCGGGAGCGAGTTGAAGCCCTACACCGGCCGGCCCGGTGCGATGGATGCATTCAAGCTGCCGAGCCGGGTTGGCAACCGCCTGATCGAGCCGCGCGCAGTGCGGGCTGGTGTTTTGTCGGCGCCTGCGCAGGAAAAGCGCGGGGTAGCACGGGACATCATCAACGCAATCAGGGAGACCTCATGAGGACCAAAATACACACCCCAGAGACGCTGGCTAAGTACCTGCATGAAGAAGGCGATTGCCTGATCTGGACGGGCGGCTGCAGCGGGAAATCGCGTGTGCCTTACATCGTGCACGCCGGCAAAAGCACTCCGGTGCGCCGGCTGCTGGCGCTTTTTGCCCGATACCCTGGTGCCGTCAAAGCGGCTGAAGGCACTGGCCCCAAGGGGTTTTGGAGCAGCACATGCCAAAACCCCCGCTGCGTCAACCCCACGCACGCCCAGTGCCTCACGCGCAGCCAGCACATGGCCAGGATGACCCAGCTCAGCAACACCGGCACCGCCCACGCCATCAAGATCGCCAAGATTGCCAGCACCAAGCGCGCACGCTACGGCAAGATCGCCACCGCCGACATCCCCGCCGTGCTGGCGGCCACCACCACCGGCGCGCAAGAAGCCGCCATCCGTGGGGTGAGTCAATCCATCATCTGGCGCCTGCGCAACCGCAACACCGCACTCCAAGCTGGCCACGTATTTTTCGGACTGGGGGCCCGAACATGAACGGCCGCAAAAAACCCCGCGTCCCGCGCTGGCCCGCCCGGCTCGATACGATCAGCCTGGCCACCGGCCGCGCCGGAAAGCTGTTTGACTATGAAGTCAACCACATCATCGGCCAGACCAACGCCGGCATGGACGCCCTGCGCGAAGGCCGTGCGACAGAACACGACTGGAGCATGGTCGCCGGCATGCTCAACGCAGCTTTGCACGTCAACGCCGGCGGCGTAGCCGTGGTGCTGGACGACGTGCTCGAGGATGCCGAAGCCATCGTCAATGCCCTCTGGCAGCGCGCCACCACCACCGGCACCTGGCGTGCCCCAATTTTGCGCGGCCCGGAGATCGAAGCCATCCAGACCGCCATCCGCGCTCACAAGTGGCAGCTGCAGCAGCTCAGCCAAGGCGAGGCGCTGGCCGCACTGCAGCACGCAGAGGCCAACGTGCGGAGGCAAGGCGGGCTGGTGACGCATAGCTACCACACGACGCATCCAGGAGCGACAGCATGACCGACACACCAGAAGTAGCGAACATCCGTGCAGCGCTTAGGGCGTGGTTTGAAGCGACGTGCATCAGTGGTGAGCAGGAAGCAAAAAGCGAATTGCGCAATGCGTGCAGCGTGGATGCGATGACAGCAGTGCTTGCGCAAATCGACGCGCAAGCTGCGGAGATTGAGCGCCTGCGCAAGGATGCTTCGCGCTACCGATTTATACGGGATGCGGACCGCAGCGACACACACATTGATGATATTGCACTTTACGCGATGGGCTTGCTTGATGAGTACATCGACGCAGCCATGAAGGAGCAAAAATGAGCACAGACAAATACCCGCCGCTGCCTACTGCTGCCGCCAAGATTCACGACGATGGCTACTGGACCTCTGTTTCTGGCGGGCCTTTACGCCCAAAGCCCGTGAGTTTCAGCACCACGGAAACGTACACCGCTGACCAGATGCGCGCTTACGCTGACGAAGCAATCGCAGCAGACCGCGCAGCGCGGGGCGTGCCTGATGCTATGGCGCTGGTAGCCCAAAAATATGCCCACAAGCTGGCCCTTGATCTGGAGTGTGTGCTGGCCGACTACTCAGGGAAGTGGTGGGACTCAGCGATGGAAACGATCAGCGGATACCGATCCGAGATGAATGCAATCCATGAGCGCGAAAGCCCTACATGGATGGGGGAGCCTGTCATTGATGACAACACAAGAACGGTTTGAGAACTGGGCGAAAGCACAGGGCTGGTGCATCGACAAAACAGACGAAGGCTCTTACCGAGTGAACAGCACAGACGCAGCCTATGGCGGCTGGATTGCAGCAGAGCGCGATGCGGAAGACCGGCACTCAATGCTCTGTATTGAGTGGGCAAAAATTTGTGATAGCGGGCGGCGCCATGGCGCCAAAGTTGGAGCGCAAGAGTGCGCAAATCTAATCAGAGGATGGAATGGTGTCTATGGTGGCTGAATTTAAAATTGATTGGGCGCGAGCCATTGAAGATGCTGCGATTGAATACGCGGATGCTTACACAGAGTTGCAGTGTGATGCCGACAACGATCACCAGCGAGAGCACCTGAAGGCATTGAAAGATCTGCGCGAGACGATCAAGCGCGGGCTTGAGGTCGCAGCAGCACCACAGCCAGCAGCGCGGGGCGTTCCGGAGGGGTGGAAAATTGTTCCGAAAGTGGCAACAACTGAAATGATCCTTGCGCTGATGGGCACTGGACTGCGCCATGCTGAATACAAGAGCAAGGCAGCAAGCCCTAGCGTTGGAGAACTGCGAGACGGTTACTGCGCTGCGCTCGCAGCAGCGCCACAGCCAGCAGCGCAGCCAGATCGCCATCCGATCCCATCCCCCGACTCCACCGGCCTGGCCGTAGTCGATATGCACTACTACTGGCGCCCCATCGATGCCGCCACACCACGCGGCACAAAGATGCAACTTATCAACCGCGCGGCCGGCGTAGCCACCCTGGGCGCCCTGGGCAGCGACCCGGGCCACTGGACGCACTGGGCACCCCTTCCCACTTTTGGAGACCGCCATGTCGGCTAAAAAAACCACCCCCATCGTGGCGATCGAGCCGCTGTTTCTGGAGCGCGAACACGCGGCCTGCTACCTGTCAATTTCTGCCAATCTGCTCGAAAAAATTGCTGCGCAGGCTGACGGCCCCAAGCCGCGCAAACTCAGCAGCGGCAGGGTCGCCTGGCTGGTCGACGACCTCAAGACCTGGGGCCGTGATCGCCCCGTGTCGGACTTGCTTCCTCCCAGCGGGAGCGGGTATGGGCGGGCGGGAAAGGCGGGGGCGGCATGACAAGCTCCTGTGAAAGAAAGGTTCTTGATCCATGTTGCGGCTCCAAAATGATGTGGTTTGATAAGCAGCATCCGAATGTGATCTTTGGCGACCAGCGTGCAGAGACGCTAACCGTCACAGACAATTCATGCGGAAATTCTTCAGGCCTGCGCACGGTCCACATCGATCCGGACACGTTGCTTGACTTTCGCGCGCTTCCATTCAGTGATGGATCTTTCAAGCTTGTTGCATTCGATCCTCCACACCTGGTTCAAGCCGGACCACGCTCGTGGCTTGCAGCCAAATACGGGAAGTTGGCAGACGACTGGCGAGACGACTTACGTCTAGGATTTTCCGAGTGCTTTCGTGTGCTGGCCAGCGACGGCGTTCTCGTTTTCAAGTGGAACGAGACACAAGTGAAGCTACGTGAAGTTCTTTCCCTGACTCCACATCAACCGCTATTCGGTAACACCAGTGGAAAGAGGGCTGGGACGCACTGGCTTGTTTTCATGAAGCCGGCAGAGTAATTTTCATTTATCAAATTTCTCCAAGCGACTCCAACCTCTCTGCCAGACGCGCAAGCCATTCCCGCCGCTCAGTGTCATAGCTGTAGGCGTTGTACGTCCCCACAATCCCGCCCGGCATGTGCCCCAGGATGGCCTCTCCAACCTCTTCGGGGCACCCAAGTGACGCCAGCAGGGTGCGGCCGGTCTTGCGCAGGGCATGGGGCGTCCACCCCGTCACGGGCAGCGTCAGACCCTCGCCCTGGCGCCGGGCAGCCTTGGCGGAATAGGGCTGCAGGTCGTAGATGTAGGTGGAGTAGCGGTGCTGGGTGTACGGCTCGCCTTGCTCATCTGCAAACAGCCAGCTTGACGGCCCCACGGCCTCGATGCGCCGTTGCACGATCTGCAAGGCACGTCCCACCAGCGGCACACGCAGATCGACGGCCTGGTCATAGCGCTCGTTTTTGGTCAGCGTCACCGGTACCGTCCACCACCAGCCGTCATCTTCTTGCGTGACGTGCTCAGGCCGCAGGCTCAGGATTTCCGACCCTCGGCAGCAGGTCCACAGGTACATCTGCGTCACGTCGCCGGCCAGCGCGTGCATGTTGGGCAGCCAGGCCAGCAGCGCGGCAACCTCTGCCGGCCGCAGCACCCGGCGCTGGCGGCCTACATTTTCACCCCCGATCACCTTGCCCTTGCTTTTGAGCTTGCCGCGCAACACCTCACGCCACCAGTTTGGCGTCTCGCCATCGATGCGGCCGGCGTCCAGCGCCAGATCCCATGCCGCGCCAAGCATCGAGCGTAGCTTTTGCGTGGCCGTCGGCGTAGCTTTTCGGGCGTCCAGCAGCGCGTAGGCATCCGCCCGGGTGATGCTGCCTGCCGCCTTGCCAGCAAAATCATGGTCCGCATCCAGCACCTGCTGCAGGGCCCGGCGCGCAGCCGCAGCGCCCTCTTTTTTGCGGCTGTGGTCAATGTGCTGGTCCAGGTAGTCATGCACCAGGTCGGCCACAGTGTAGACGTGGGCCACCACCGGACCGGTGCGATGCGCCTGGCGCTGGGCACGCACAGCCGCGCCCGGGTCCACCCCGGTTCCGCGCTGGTCGCGCAGGGCCTGCCAGGCCGCAGCAGCCGACTGCACCGGCATTGCTGGCCACTGGCCCAGCGCCACCTGTTTCATGCGCCCATCTTCGGGCGACTTGTAGCGGTAGGTCCATGTCTTGCGCGTGGCGGTGACTACCAGGCGCAGGCCATTGCACCCATCGACTGCAAGGTGCTCGCCAGGCTTGAGCAGCTTCGCCGCCCGGGCGTCAAAGTACATGCATCTATACTCCACTCATTAGGCTGACCACACAATTGATCGGCCGCAGCGCAGGTGGCGCGGCGTAGGCAAAAAACCTACGCCAGAACCTACGCCAAGCGCATAAGTGTATATGGCTCAATATGGCCTGATATGGCAGGCTTTGATTCTGGTGATTTCAGGAAATCACATATAATTCAAGCGCTTACAGACAAAAACCGTTGTAAATCAATGGGTTAGGATATGCGGGTGTAGTTCAATGGTAGAACTCACGACTAGAGGGGGCAGCGTTGATTTTTTGAAAAAGCTACGCCAAAACCTACGCCGACGATATAATGAATTTCCCCATGCGAACCGGGATAGATCGCATGACACCCCGGAAAGACGGGGACCATTAATAAAGTCCTTTGGTAAAAGCCAGAGGCAGATCAATCACCGAGGCGAAAGCTGAGGTTTGATTGGCGGCAGGGGAAGGCCCTGACAAGCCATCCGGGTGCAAGGCCCCGGAGCCATCACGCATGCATCGCGCCGCAGCCATAGACGCTGCCTGATTTGGAGGGTCGAGCAGGTGCAGCCGTGATGGTCAAGCGCGCGAGCAATCGCAACGCGGGAAACCGCAACCAATGCGTCGGTCTGGGGGTGCCCGGGCTCCATCAACCTACCGCCAACCGCGCAAGCTCCAGTGCGGCGCGCAGTCGGGTGACGGCGTTGGAAACTGACGCAGGCGCGGCACCAGTAGCCCGGGCGGCCTCTGCCGGGCGCATCTGGTCGCACAGCACCAGGCGCGCGGCGTCCTGCGCGGGTCCGGCCGGGCTTCTGGTCAGCTTGGCCAGGGCTGCGAATTGGTCGTTGGTCATGCGACCATCCCGCACTGTGCGCACTGCCAAAACTGTCCGTCGGCAACGACGACAAAGGAGCCGCATTTTGGGCAAGGCTCAGATACGTTTTTATTGGCAGGCCGGTCTACCTGCTGGATCACCCAATCCGACAGCTTTTGGCCGCCTGCCTGCCGCACCCAACGGGCTTTCGTGCCTGCTGGGGCCTTGATGACAATGGCGTCAAACGCGCTCGACATTGAGCGATTCACTTACATCAACCCCAAGCGCTTGTGCTGCTGCCTCCGCGATGTCCACGACCCCTCCAGCGGGGACCATGAATCGCTTGGCCTCGTCACGTTTTTCATCTTCCCATGCCTCCCACTCTTCCACCTCAGTGGCTTGAAGCGTGATTTCCCCAGCATCGTCGTAAATAAAATCGGCCGCCATCTCAAGGCTGGCGTACCCAGCGTCATTAACCGACGCCAAAATAGCGGCGTCGGCGTCTTCCGCCTCGTAAACCCCGATGTCATCGCCACCAACCCAGCTAACAAGAAATTTTGCCATGTCAATCTCCAATGCCTGATACCGTCAGGCCGGTGGTGCAGATCGCACTCCACTACCCAGCACGCTGGGCAGCAGGGTGGGATCAGAAGAATTTTGCAAGGGACGCTATATGCCGCTCGATTGCCAGCTCTGCTGCCGACACCTGCTGTTCGACAGTTTCAGCTTCCCCAAAAATGTTTTCAGAGACCGGGCCAAGCTGGCCCAGGGCTGCAAGGCGCAGAGTTTCTCCGGCCTCGGCTAGGCCCTCCCCAGCCATTTTTATACAAAGCGCGCGAAATTCGGGCGATTTTTCAGCCTCCGAAAGGGCTGCAATTTCGGCTTCGTGCCCGGTGATGATTTGTTGGCTTGTCATGATGTTGCTCCTGTCAGGATCCCCGGTGCCGCCGGGGCGGTGCACCCTATTTCGAGTGCATGGCTTAATTATATACGCCGTGACGTAAACGTCAAGCACTTTCGGAAATTATTTCGGCCACGCCTCCACCAGCCGCCTATGCCGGCTTTGGCACTCTCGGTACGACTCCACGACATCGATTGACCAGCGCAGCACAGCGCGGCCGGTGCCGTCTTCGGGCAAGTCAAGATCAGGGCACGGCGTTGCCAGGTTTGGTGGCAGCGTCACCGGGCTTGATTGCTGCGGAGAGTGCGCGCAGCCCATCATCATCAAGACATACAGCAGCGTAGCCGGGGCGCTCCACGATCTTTTCGATGGTCTGGCGGATGATCTTGATGCGGGGTTTGTCATGGGCTTTGTCCTGCTCGTGAGCGGCTGCGGCTGTGGTGGCGGTGCGCTCGGCGGCATGGGTGGCGGCGGCTTGTGCGTGCAGGCGCTCCAGCTCGCGCGACTCAAAGCGCCAGGCTTGCACCTGCCATGCGCCAGTTCCGGCCAAGGCGGCGCCCAGCAGGGCGGCTGCGGCGTGCGTATAGATCACGGCCTGTACCTTTCCGGCTCGGGCTCTGGATACTCCGCTTGCCGGTAGCGCTCCTGCAGCGCGTCGCGGCTCTGGCGCTGCTGGTGCAATCGGCGCTGGTCGGATTGGCGCTGGGTGCGCAAGGTGCGTGGGCGTGGTGGTTTCGGGGTCATGCCCAGCCTTTCTTCCGCTGTGTCCAGCGTTGCCAAATGATGTAGCCAGCCAGCGCCACCACCGTGAAGGCCAGCATGGGCACCAGCCAGCCCTGCAGGTCTTGCAGTCCGTCCTTGATCTGGCTGATGGCCCCCACGGTCGCAGCGGCAGTGCCTGCGGTAGTGGCGGCGCGGTTGATGGCGCTACCGATCATTGGGGTTTCGGGGTCGATCTGCTGCGGCATGGCCTGCACCGGGGGCACCTCGGCAGCACTGGCGGGCGGAATCAGCGCTTCAGCAACTTTGCGCACGGCTGGCGGGATGGCGATAGGCACCGGCTCCAGGTACAGCGCGGCCTCAGCGGCACGGCGACGGGTCAGCCCGGGCCACTCTTTGCCACCGGCTTTGTTCCATAGCCCAAACGCACGCGCAGCGCTTTGCACGTCGCCACGGTTGTGAGCATTCAGCACGGTGGAGCGCCGGAATCCGGCAATGCCCACGTTCCACGCAAAGCAGCACAGTGCGTCGAACTGGTTTTGATTTGGCTCTACGGCACACGCAGACAGCACGGCCTGTTCGTACTGCAGAAGCTCGGTGATCAGGCGGGCCTCGGCTTGTGCTAGGGTCATGTGTTGGCCGGGTTGCACGCCATGGGTGAAGCCAAATCCAATGGTCCAAACTCCGACAACATCCTGATAAGCATCGGTGCGGAATCCCTCGAAGTGCTTGATCAGCGCACGGCCACGCGGCGAGACATGCAGGACGGTCATTTCCTGTTCTCCAGCGCCTTCAATCGTTCTTCAAAGCGTGTCACGGCCAGCTCCCCTTTGGCGATTGCGCCGTGAATGTCTTTGATGTCTTCACGGGCCTGCACCCATATCCCCATGCCGATGACTTGCACCAGCGCGATCACAAACGCCGCGACTTTGTAGGCACCCTTGCCCTGATTTTTCAGCGCGTCGTCTTGTGCGGCCCGCTGCTCAAAATTGGTCAGGTGCTCATCAAACTTTTGGCCGAGGTTTTGAATTGCGGTGGTGTTTTCTGTCAAGTTTTCGTTGAAGGCGTTGACCAGAAGCAGCAAGACCCGCAGCTTGGGGTCGTTTTCTTCTGCGATCATTTTTCCGATGTCGAATCCTGGCGGTGCTGGCATGGTCACGTCCTTTGGTCTTGATCCGCCCACGCTGCCACAAAGTGCAGCACGCAGGGGTCGATGCGCTCGGGCTGGTGGATTCCGAGCAGGTGCGCGCAAAACTCCGAGCAGGTCCAGCGGGCGGACTTGTGCGGGATCAGCCACGCCAGAAAGCTGGCGATGAGCTGCCAGTCATACATGGCGCCCTCGTCGCGACGGGCGATCAGCGCGGCAACTCGCGGGTCGCCGTGCAGCGGCTGGAGGTGCCAGCGGTCCGGGTCGATGCGGATGCGCTTGAACCGCACGCCGCCGACTTTGCCGGCGCGGCGCTTGGACCACGCTGGCAGGCGCTCGGCGGCCACGCTGGAGACGCACCACAGCGCGCCGCTGGCGTCAGGCTGGCAAGTGCCATCTGGCATCCACTGATCCACTCCATCCGACGGCTCGAACACGATTTCGTTGTGCGAGTAGATGCCGCGCAGGCGCAGGCGGATCAAGCGATTGGCGATGCCCTGCCAGCCGGGGCGGGTGGAATGGTATGACGCCAGCTGCATGGTTTACAGCTTGGCAGCCGCCACAAAAAGCGCGTCAATCTGCGCATCGGTCATGCCCAATGCGGGGCCAAGCGCAGCCACAAAACCGTTGTGGCGCTGTACCTCTTGGGAGTATTCCCACTCGATCTTTGCTGCGCTGCGTGTGGGCTCTGGCATGGCTGAGATGGCGGAATCTACACCGGACAACAGGCCAGCGCCTAACAGCGCAAGCCTGGCTTGGCGCATGGTGACGGCGCGCGGGATGGATGCGACTCGGGCTTCTTCCGCAATCGCCGCGTCCATTTCCGCCTGTGTCATGGTCAGCCCACCGGCGTCAATCGCCGCCTCGCACTGCGCCATCGCAGTGCGAATTTGCTGCGCATGGTCCAGCGCCGATTTTTGCGGCTCGGCAGCTTTGCTTAGGTCGGACTGGGCCGAGGCGACAGACGCCTGCGCTGCTGCGACGGCTTCCTGCTGCGCGGTCGTGTCGGCACCCTCAATGGCCTGAGCTTCTGTCAGCAGAGCCTGCGCGTGGACCAGCGAAGCTTGGCAGCCATCAAGCCACGCTTGTGCGCTGTCGATGCTGGGCTGCAAGGCTGCGGCCTGGGCTTCGAGCGCTTCGGCTTCGGGTGCCTGGCGCGCAATCTGGTCGCGCAGTTTGATGTAAAGAGTTTGGTCCATGGTCAGATCGCCGCCAGTTTGAACCACGCAGTTCCATCGGCGTTTCCTTGGATGATGAGCGTGGAATATTGAGAGCCGAGCGTCACCGTGTTGGCGCCGTCGATGGTTTCTGCCGCATTGGCCGCGACAGTCACGGCGTTGGCCCCGGAGTTGAGTCGCTTGAGCACGTAGATGCGGCCATTACAGCCGGACACAGCAGGCAGGGTCAGCGTGATAGCTCCGCTGGTGGCATCGGCTGTGACGGTGCCGTCGTTGGCGGTCAGCGTGTAGGAGGATGTCTTGGCTGCGATGCCGGTGGCGAGGTTGCCAGTGCCTAGAAAGTTGCGCAGCTTGAGGTCGCGGTAGGTGTTTTGATTACCATTTGTCACCTCCACTACCCCAGCGGCATTTCTCATCAGACCTGTGTCACTTGAAGTTGCCGCACTGGGATCGGTGCTGCTCCAAGTAAATCCCTTCCCGGAAGCGCCAGTAACTTGAACTCCAAATATCGACAATACAACGCGTGGCGCCGTCTCGCTGGTAGTCCTGTAGTACCCGAGTGCAGGGTGCCCTCCGTAAGTACTACCCAGCATCCAAGCATCTTGCGTACCGTAAGCTCCATCTTTACGGATGCAGGCCTTACTAACCCCACCCACCCGCCAATCTTCAATGAGAGACGCCGCCGCGCTGGCCGTGCTGGTGATGTCTGTGACCTTTCCGACAAAGGTCACAGACGCGTTGTTCCACGTCTGCGTTGCATTGATGACCGGCGTGCTGGACGTGACTGTGCCGCCTGTGACGGTCACACCCGTGACCGCAATCGTGCTGGGCGTAGTACCACCAATCGGCCCAGGCGCTGCTGGGTCAAAACTGCCCCCACCAGACGCACTCAGCGTGCCCGCGCTCAAAGTCAGTCCGCTGCCAATCGCAAGCTCCTCCACCGCGCCAGTGCTGGCTGTGCTGCGCCCCAGCAGCTTGGCCGTGGCCATTGTCAGGCCGGACGAGCCGATGGCGCCGGTCGATGCTTTGCCGCTGATGGCCGTGGTGTTGTCACTCACCTGCTTTTGCAAAAACCCGATGGCCTGCAGCACGGTGTGCGTGGCATCGACCACGGTGGCAGCTGCGGTGCTCAGGCCGGTCAGCACAGCAGCGCGCACCCGGGCGGCTGTGTGGTAAAGGTTGGTGCTGCCCTCGGTCAGGGCGTCGGTGTTGGACGGGTTGACCTGGGCGCCGGCGGCAATGCCGTCGAGCTTGCTCTGATCCGCCCCGGAAATAAACCCTGCGGCGCCTCCGGCCACGGCGTTGGCGTGGGCCGTGCCGCCTGCGCCTGCGTGCGCGGCGGGGGTGGACGCTGCGGCGGCGGCGTTGGCTTTGCTCGTGGCGTCTGCTGCGGCGGCAGAGGCGACGGCGGCGTCGGCGGCGGCGGCGAAGGCGCGGTCGCCGTGCGGGTCGAGGGCGCTGGCATGGGCGACCACGGCGCTGGCGGCAGTGCCGGCGGGGTCGTAGGTGCCGGTGTGGGTGTGGCCGGTGTCACTCTTGCTGGCCAGGGCGTCGAAAACCCCATTGCTTGCCACGGCGTTGGCGCTGCCATCGGTGGGGGTCGCGTCCACGGTCACGGCGGTGGCGCCCGTGGCGATGCCGGCGAGTTTGCTGTTCTGGGCCGGCGACAGCAGTCCGGCGGTGGTGCTGTCAGCCAGGGGGATGGCGGCGTCGGTGCCGGTGTCGCTGGTGACGGTGCCGCCGGTGGCGCTGGCGGTGTAGCCGAGGTTGGTGGCGCCTGTGCCGCCTCCGCCGGTCTGATCGACCCACGCGGTGTCGTGGTCGGTTGCGCTGGCTTTGGCCAGGACTTGGCCGGTGGTGCCGCCAGTGGGCACGCCGGGGCCGGCTGGTCCGGTGGGGCCTGGCACGGTGCTGGCCGCCCCCGCGGGGCCTTGTTCGCCGCGCAGCACCGGCGCCATGTCGCCGCTGATGACCTGCAGCGGGTTGTCTGCCTCGCTGACGGGCGGGGTGTGGGCGCTGACGTTGATGACCACCGTGTCGGCGGGCACAACCACGGGCGTGGCGCTCGCATCCGTGAAACGAATGTCGCACAGCAGCGCGGCCAGGGGCCAGAGTGCGGTCTCTGTTGCGGTGGCCAGCACGCTGAGTGCATGCGTGTGGCCGTCGGCGTCTGGCGTGCCCAGGGCGGACAGGTTGACGTCCAGCGTCTGCACTGTGGCTCCGGCGCTGGTGCTCACGGTGGCAGTGGCCGACCAGGTGCCGGACGGCAGGGTGTAAAGGCCGGCGCGGCTGTAGGTGGTGCCGCGCGTGTGGATGGTGATGGGGTAGCTGGTCATGGGGTGGGCTCCTGTGCGTCCCGCTCGGCGGCGGTCTGCATGTACAAACTGTAAAGCGCGACGTACAGCTGGGCGTGGGTCATGGTGGCGCCGGTGGGGGCGTTGGTGGCGGGGTCCAGCAGGGGGAAGGTGCCGGCCATGTCAAAGGTTTTTCCGCAGCCCTGGCACCATTGTTTGATGTCGTCGCCATCGATCGCAATGACGCGCTCTTCGGCAAATTCGATGGTGGGCACGCCGGCCAGCGGGTTGCGCACGGTGACGGTGTGGCAGCGCTGCCACGCAGTGCCGGATACCTGGGATTCGTTGTAGTTGGGCATGATGGATCAGGTGAGGTTGACGGTTTTCCAGACGCTGCCGTTTGAGTAATACAGCACGCCACCGATGGAACACAGCTGGCCTTCGGATTTGTCAGAGGGCAGCGATGCAAGCGACTCCAGCAGGAGGGGGCCTTTGGTCGCATTGCCGGAAAACTGCCCCCCGTTTCCAGAGTTGGACCTGCCGAGGTGGCCGGGGCCGCTGCTGGTGTTTTCGGCGTACGCCACGGCCGAGCCGATGCCAGCCTTGGCGCCAATTGTTTTGGTAAAGACGTTGCCCCAACAGAGCAACGTATCGACATGGACGTAGCCGCTCGCATTGATGCCAAAGCGCGCGCCGGCAATAGTGCCCCCCGCGTCTGCTGGTGTCGATCCTTCCAGCGAAAACCCGGGGTATCCGGTCGCGGAAATCGTGCCGCCCGTGCCCACACGCAAGCCCAGGGCATTAACCTTGTCGGCAGCGATGGTGCCTGTGACCAGCAGATTGCCGTCGATCACCTGCCCGGGAACCAGCCAGGCGCTGCCACTCCAGAACTTTTCGGCGGCGAAGGTGGTGCCGTTGCCCATGACCACGGTGTCACCCAGGCGCAGATGCGTCGTTGTGGCCAGGTCCGTGGTGCCGGTGCCGCCCGTCAGCATGTTGTCGATCACGCGGTTGGCCTTGGCGTCTGACCATGCGGCGACGCTCAGGCTGTACTGCGCGCCATTGCCCTTGAGGCTGCCGCGCAGGCCGGTGCTGCCCGTGGCGCCGGCTTTTTGTTTGACAATGGACTGGGTGGCGTAGGCTGTGCCCGATGTGCCGTCGCCTTTGGTGAACGTGATCGTGTATTCGACCGTGGCCTTGTCCGCCGTCATCGTCGAATGGTTGTTGACCGTGGCCACGCCGACAGAAATGCTGTGGCTGCCGGCCGTGATTCCGGTCGCGGCCTTGGTCACGGCGGTGATGGTGCGCTGCGTTCCGCCTTCGTACACCGTCAGCGTGGTGCCCGACAGGCTGTAGCTGCTGACCGTGCCGGCGCTGTCGCAAGGCATGGGATGCAGCGGGTTGTCCATGGCCACCAGCGGCGTCAGATCTCCGTCACGCACGCGCAGGATGGTCACGGTATCTGCAATGCTGTCGCAGGTCGAGGTAATGACGACGCTGGCGTTCGCGCCGAAATCTGCCTTGCGTAGATACACCGTATTGCCCGACGTGGTGGGCGATCCACCCGTGGCGGCCGTGTACAGGGTGACCGCCGGGGACGTGGCCCAGCTGACGGCCGCCGTGGTGTTTTGCTTGGCAACGGCCAGCTGGATTGTGGCGGGCGCGGTGATGGTGTTGGTGCTGTCAGCTCTGAAAATCAGGCCCTCAGCGGTCAGAATGGCTGTTTTGGCGGCGCTTCCTGCCGCGCCGACAGCGTAGGCGGTGGACGTGGTCCAGCTGATGGCGGTGGTGGCGCTGGTGGCGGTGTCGGCATACGTGACAGAGCATCCCCACAGCGTCTGCCCTGGGACCGCTGCGCCGGGCGTGAGCGACCAGCTGTTGAGCGTCGATGGCGCTGTGAACGCGCCGGTGGCCCAGGTGTAGGTGCTGCTGCCCGTCGGAAAGGTGGTCGGGGTGGCGGCTGACCAGCGGTACATCTCCAGCACCGCCGTGCGGGTGCCATTGGCCCCGGCGGCTGCCAGCGACGATGCGCT